>MPMQ01000064.1 GCA_002238585.1 Kistimonas sp. bin40
ATCCAGAGATCCAGAAATTGTCCCTGTGAGGCCACGGGCCGACCAGCCGGAGTGGCATGTCGCCGGGAAACGAGGCCTGCAAAGGGTGGAAAGCTCCAGTGCCACCCGTCGTTGTTCACAATCCCCGTAAGCACTGCCGCCGACGGAATGGGTAAATGGCTCAACGCTCGCCTCGACGCTGGTCATCCGCACATACTGCTCATCACCTGTCGCCTCATTCAGCAGCCGGTACACCGCACCAATTTCCGGTATCCGATGATCCTCCCGCTGGATAGTTAAAAGACCGTGAACTCCCCGTCAAGTGCACAACTCCAGACTGGCATCCACGGCAGATACCACATAACTCTCTATCCGGCTCTATCCGGTTCCGGGCATCACGGCGCTGATCGGTCTGGCAATCGACGCTGAACAGCACCACACCGGTCGTCTTCCGGCGCTTCGGTCAAAATCACATGGGCACTCGGGAAGGGATCAAGATTATCGGTGCTGACGCTGATAAAAACCTTGCGCATGGCGCCATCGCCGCCGGTCCGGTCGATCCGTGAAATCTCCCGCAATATGCTCACCTGACCATCGACCACCCTGTTTCCGGTCGCACGACCACCACCATCAATCTCGTCAGTGAGCTGTTGGGATGCGAACAGCTTGATATGTTCTTTATTGATTGCCATCCATGGTGTTCACCATTGGTCTAATAGTACAACCTGTGTCTTGGCTATAAGCTCATCGAGTTACGATATAAAGGAGGATGAACCATGAATAGCAGCCAGCCCCCCTCGCCCATGACCCGGCACAATTCCATTGAAATGACCGCTGAAATCACCACTCCCCCGTCAACGCCGGAAACCGAAGCGCCACAGCCTTTTTTCGGGCGTACAGTATCCACAGAGACTGTAAGTGCATCTGGTTCAGTGGAATCATCAGCCCAGGGAAAAGGCGGGCGCAGGTATGACGACAAGCCCTCTGTTGATCCGCTGAGAGGGGTATTTAAATCTGGCATAGGCACAAGAAAAACCATGAAGACAACAACCCGGCACAAGATGGGTGAACATGGAGGTCAAGCACGATTCGCCAAGACGCTACTGGATGCTCTCGCGGTAGCCAAAAGATTTGATTTGTCGGGTCTTGAGGAAGCCCTGGACGCCCCTCGGGCCATGATCATTTCTGGTGTTGGAGAGGGGATAGATGACGTACCTTTTCAGTAGCATTCCGCAAGCTTGCAACTGAAAAAAGAGAGGTATGCCATGAGCGATGATAGCGTCAAGACACTCCGCCAACCAGCGGAGCCTGTTGATGATCCGCTGACTTCCCTGTTGAGACAGGGAGCCAGGCGACTTCAGGCGACTCATTGTACAAGCTGCGACAGAATCTATGGGTTAATGATCGTTCTTTGGTATTTGATGCAGCAATTTTGTCCCCATCCGACATGGCCTGGCCAGCTGAAGGTATTGTTGTCAGAAACGCCGAACAAGCCCTGGTGCCCTGATACGACAATGGACTTACCGGAAACTGGTTTTCTGCTGCAATTATTCAAGTAATACGAGAGAGCCCCATCTGGTGCTTGCGAGCATGGTCAGGCGGCCTCCTGACCCGCATCACTCACTCCTTGAACACTGTCCTCCACACTGATGCCTTGCACGACATCGGCCAACAGTTTGCATCCCCTTGACCTGCGCCTTCTTCTCACGCCCTCAAGCACCAGAAATGATCAGGACTCGTAGTAGAGATATAGTCAAACTTCAGGGACTGTTCCTTAAGCTGTTCAATGTGTTGCTGGCAACATCCATGCTTTTGCCGTCTGGTTTTTCTATGCTTGCTCCTGTCATAGTCTTGATCTCTCTTTACGTGTCCTTCTTGGTCAAGACTTTTTCCAGCGCTTCAAGCTCTTTGATATCTTCCTCATCAGCCGCAAGTGCTTCCGCTTTTTTGCGTTTGTCGTCAAACTCATCATAGCGATCTGCGGCCAGCTTCTGTGCCACTTTCATCTGCACCTTACCGGCATGTGTCAGTAGATCTCTTTCATTGAACTCCAGGAAGGCGTCAAGCTTATCAGCCCACCCGTCCATGCTGATGGTTTTGCGTTTTTGCGCCTGGTCTTCCGCGTAATCCAAATACATAGTCACAATACGGTTTAACTCATCAATCTCATCTTGTAGCAGATAGTTTTTGGCAATCCCAACATCACCTTTACGTACAATGCTGCCCTTGAAGGATGTAATGCCCATATTGGACTTATTCGCATCGCTTCTATCAGAAATCAGCTCTGCTGCTGTTTGGCCAGTAACAGCCCAGAGCATCTTGTTTTGCACTTTTTTGAAAAAGAGCCGTGCTTGCTCTGATGTTTTGTCGTAATCAACAGCGGTGGCATAGATATCTCTGACTTTCTGATAAAAACGCTTTTCCGAGGCACGGATATCACGGATTCTGGCAAGCCATTCATCAAAATAATCCCATGTTTCAGTTTGCTTAAGGCGCTCATCATCCATCGCAAAGCCTTTAACCAGATATTCCTTCAATACCGTATTTGCCCAGCGGCGGAATTGAACACCTCGTGGGGATCTCACGCGAAAACCCAGCGCCACAATCGCATCCAGATTATACATCTTTATTCGATATTTTTTGTTGTCGGTAGCAGTTGTCAAGGATTCCTTGACAACTGAATTTTCCGATAACTCATTATCTTCAAAGATATTTTTCAGGTGAAGACTAACATTCTGCTTTGTGGTATCAAACAATTCAGCTATCTCAATCTGTGTGAGCCAAACAGTGCCATCAATAGCCCGAAGACTGATTTCAGACAGTCCATCCTCAGTTTTGTAGATGATCATTTCACCGTTACTCATAGTGTTTACCTTTGTTTCCATCTAAATCTTGTTCCAGTTGCTTGATGGCATCTTGCCGTTCTTTGACCGAAATATTCAATTCTACTCTTTTATTGAATTGCGCTTCTTCCTTGAGGACAGCACGCAACTCTGTGATTTCTATTTCCAGCTATTAACTCCAGTCCTTAATGCCTCAAAATCATCAGGTTGAGATGCCTCCTCGATTAACCCGGCCGATACCTGTAGTGACCAAACAACAGGGAAGCGACCATAATCAACCGAGAGGACTGGCTCATGATAAAGGAAATGCGCAACCGTGGCTGCCATATCAAGGATATGCCAATAAATTGGGCTGCTGTGGCAAAGCCGTCAGCCGAGCCCTCAAGGGCACCCCCGCCCCGCAAATCCGGGGTTAGCAAGAGCAAGCTGGACGATTTCAAACAGACAAGCAATGGCTGTCTGGCCGAGGATCGCCGAGGATCTCTGGAACGCAGCAGTCATCTACACCCAGCTGATCCAGCAAGGCGATACCGGTGGCAAGACCCTGCTGCGAGATGATATCTCCCCCAAGAGGATCCACCCCAAGAGGGCTCTGCGTGGGCCTCTGGCAATAACCCGATTTGAAACCCAGCCCGACGAGACTCGCTGCTGGCTCCCCCCCTTCAGAGTGCTCAGGCTTTCAGCGAGGCTGGCCAGCCTGGGCGGAGCTGTGTTGATTGAAGTGCGGTGCCGGGCGGCAGAAAGGTTATAGTGAGCAACTCCCGGCAGCGGAGCTGCCGCTGGAATTCGTGATGAACGCCTTGCGCCTGTCTGAAGGCATGCCCGCAGACCTGTACCAGGCCCGGACCGGGCTGTTGCTGAAGGCATTGCAACCGGTGTTGGAACAAGCCCGGCGACAGGATCTGCTGGCAAACGACAGGATGCAACTCCGGGCCACAGAGCAAGGACTTCTTTTTCTGAACCAGCTGCCGCAATTGTTCTGCCCCGAGCCGGATCGGCAAGCTACCCTGTTTTCTCCCTCCCCCCCGAGCCGTCCCCCTCTGTGCCAGCAGATGTTGTCGGTCCAGTCACCTGAAACAATCCTGGTAACCCATCGAAGAGTCCATCTTTTGCCTGCTCCCGTTGCTGACGCTGTCCTGTCCCGAATCTGATCAACAGGCTTTCGTGCTCCGCCCTCCCCCTGAGAGCTGCGAGACCTGCGTAAACGCAGCCAGAGGCTCACAGACAAGCAACAAAGGACAAACCCCTCCCTTGCTGGCAACAAGCGCACCACAGACGCCAAAATCAACGAGCACTTACGCATAAAAAAGAAGGCATACACTGCTGAATGACCCAGATTGACTAAAAGACAAAGTGCATCTATAACGCCAGTCATGCCGGTATTCGCAGTATTAAATTGTCATAGGTGAAAATTAACTCACCAAACTCCGACAGCCCCCTTTCTCCAGGCAATTGTCAGTGGTCAGTCAGATAGTCAGCAAGTAGTACGATGCGTTTGAATTTTGCTCCTCCAGCTCTGGCTTTGGCTGCGCATGCGACAATGGCGGACGATTCGGCTGCGCAGCAATACGGGGTCGCCTTTCCGTTTTCGCCCGCTCCGCCGCAGCTTTTTTTAATGAGAGCCGTTCCTTATATGCACAGGTGCATAAAGCAAACGCTGTATATAACGGGCTTATAGTGATTTACAGGGAAATAGCGTATCGGTACTCCCGGTACTGCATGCTCTGCCCGCAGCGGCTTTATGCTGAAAGACCGGCATGGCGAGCCGGACGAGGAGAACGAGGAGAACGAGGAGAACGAGGAGAACGAGGTAGTGCATCTGACTGCCAGGGTCGCAGATGGTCTGGGCCAGCCTGTGGCAGGCACTCCCCCTTTTCTGGCATCGGGATGCCGTGAAAGCAGACGGCAGTCTGAACGATGATCCTGGTGACTATCATGGCGGCATAGTCATAGGGAGAAAAATCAGTGGCAAGCGCAGCCACCAGCAGCTTGCTACACAATGCCAAAGGATTCTCACACGCAGAAGGGAAAGTCTTTCTGGAAGCACCAACTCGATAGCGGAACGGTTACTGATCAATGCTCGCGTGGATGCGGCAGGACTGACTCCCCCTCGTGTCGGATAAAAAACGCCACACAAGGTTTTGCTTGATGCAGATTCTTGTTTTCTGACGTATTGATATTGAGCCTTCCCTGCACCGGGCAGGGCAACCACCACTGCAAGTATGTTTATGAATGAAATGTCCTTTCGTGGGCGGTTCTGCGCTGCACTGGCGGGAGCAGGGTTGTTGCTGGCCCAACTGGCAACAGCAGGCCGACCGACACCACTGGTTCCTCGTGAACCACCGATTCCAGCGCCGGAATACTATATAGAGTGGGAAAAGGGCGGCCACCCCAAGCCCAAGCCAGATCATCCTGATTTTTACCAGATCAAAGGCACTCTATGGCATCGCGCCGGCAACCCACCCAGCCCCAGGACTGGCAAAACGTCTCGGTATGAACCGGTGCGCAGCGCAAAAATCAGATACTCCTATGTCATAAAAGGCACAGACGAGCAGCCGCTGAGAAAAGACTGGACCAAAACGGGTAGACATAACTACGATGCCGGCCAATTTGTTGTGACCTTTACTTCGCCTGCCACAGAAAGTGAAATCGAACTGACAGCTGCGTACTACGGGGCTTCAGACAAAGACGATAACGAGCGCGCGCCGCTGAATGTCCCTTTGGCCAAGGCAACCACGGAACTGAAGAAGTACCTGAAGCTGGGTTTTGATGGTGATGTTGATCCAGATCTCCATCCGGCAGATCTCAAGGGCGCCTATGAGAAGCTCAACGCAAAGATGATCAGATGGGACGGCTCAACAAAAAGCGAAATTCCGGACTTCGAACTCCTGGAAGCCAGGAACGCGCTTTTGCCGCCAACCAATCCTGATCAGCTGCACTTTGGCACGGATATTGAGGTTGACCAGGGAACGAAAAGCGTGAAACACACGGGCGACACCGCCGGTGTTGTCGCGGTACAAGCAGTGGCACAAGGACTGACATCAGAGCCAGTCTGGCTTGCTTTTGGTGTCAGGGCCTCGCTGGAGCGCATTGGGGAGCACAAAGACGAGGAGATCATTCTCCAGCGGCCGCACGGGTATAACGCTGACTATGCCAGACGTCCGGCGACAACGGACGTTGGCATCGGGCCAGAACTCTTCATGAAGGAGCACGCACAACTTCAGCTCAGGCTGAAGTCTCTGTTGACTGAAAAGGCGTTGAAGGGCGTGCCTGTCACTTGGTCCATTCACTTCACTCCCAAGAATATGTCGGTTTTCCTGAGCAAGAATACTTCAGTCGATAGCTCAAGCACTCCAGGTGCAACAACGGACAAAAACGGGACAGTTTCTACACCAGTCTCTGCCAGACACAAGGACAAAGATACATTTGGCGAAGATCGCACAATTCCACCTGGCGAAACTGACGGAGAGGGTGAAAGCCTATACAAGACAGCCACTGGTGATGCAAAAATCCAGGCTGAATTCAAGGGTAATCAGGTTGCGCAGATTGATGTGCCATTTATTGATAGCCTGTGGGTGATTGCAAAGCCAACAAAAACACCGCGTATTCAACGAGGAGGAATTATCGACATCGAATTCGACGTCCTGGGCTACGTGGGCACGGACCAACAAACACCGGCGCAGCGAAAGTTTGAAGGCTTTGAGATGGAAGAGCAGTCAGTAGTGGGTACTTCCCGGCTTGGAGAAGGGCCCATCGCGTTCAGCATCACGAACGATGTACGGGATGATGGTCAACCAGTTACTCCATACAATCCAGAATATAAATCGACTGCATATGCAGGTTTGGCACTGAAGGAAGGCTCCAAAGGCACAAAGCTCATCGGAAAATTCAAAGCCAGCGAGAACGCCGGGCTCCACACCTATTCCCTTCAACAGCACTGGCCGGTGCGAATAGCACCCCATCCCTGCTGGTGGGGCCAAACTGGGGCAACTCTGAAACTTCCTGAAGATCAGTTAACAATAAACGTGGTGAAAAAAGAGGATTAGCAACAGGCTGACATAAACTTCTTTCGCCGAGCCTTTATGGCTCGCCATTTTTTGTGAAGCATTGTCCAATACTGATTGTCCGACACTGACAGTCAAAAGCACGACCAGGCAGCAACGATATCGCCTGCATGGTCCGCTTCCCACTCGCGCTGACGGGCTCCCTGCTTATCCGGGACCTGACAATTATGCAATCAGCTCTTGTTCGATTGATGCACAGCTTTCCAGGCAGAAAATTCCGACGGGCGCAAACCATAACGCGCCAACACACCTTCATGCAATCGCCTCAGCTCTTCAATAACCAGGGCTTGCAGATCCTTTTGCTCGATATCAGGGATTTTCGCTTTAACAGCTTGCTGTATAACAGCATATGGATCTTTTTCAGAACTCGTCACCACCAGGTGTATTGTTTGCTTAATGAAATCTCGCCAAGTCAGGCGCAAGGGATCTGGCTCTGCCAAATCTTGCTTAATCGCCAAATACTCTTGCGTGGAACGCTCATAAGCCCACACATAAAGATCCCTCAACAATTCGACTCTCGCCATTTCATAAACACCAAGCGTGGCTCGATTGTATGCTTGCTCGGGTACGTCGAGAAACGTCAACGGGCACAGGTTGGCTCGAAAAAGAGGTAGATTTGCTGCCAAACGGGAGGTTCGCTTATTTATATCGGCAAATGGCTGCAGATAGGGCAAATGCACCATCATAAAAAAAGACTGCTCAAAAGCATCACCAATTTGGCTGGCTCTATTCAAAACCAGTTCCAAAGCTTCTTCGATTTGAGCAGGTGCCGACAAAGGGCGGCAAACGCTTTTTCCAATGTCAACGGCGTGCTGGCGAATCCTCCCCTCATCTGCGGGGTTTGGCAGCAAGTTTTCCGACAATGCGCTGTGTATATTCATCAAGGTATAACGATTAAATTTAGCCGTATCAATATGTTCAACCAAAAATTCGATAGCCGACTTATGATTTAAAATCATTTGTGTTTCAATCGCGGCTTTACCCTGAGCCGACCTTCCATGTTCAATGAGCTCGCGTGTATCCAAACGAGAATAAGTATTCCCTTCCAAATGACTGGATGCCCATGACAAATCAATCAACAACCGATTTAAAATAGCCCGAGAATATGTGCCGGCCGGTTCTTGACCATCTGTGGTTTTTCCCATTTTATGCAACTGCCGGCGTAAAGACTCTGACAAATACCACGTCTTGTTTGGCTGGTAGGAATCCAGAAAGTCCAGTTGGTAGCCGACAGGCTTGCGGGCTTCAAGCGGCTGATTAATGTAACTTAAAACATCCTGGCTATCTGCAGATACTGAGATGAACGCAGGAAACACATCGCCACCATTTTCTTGAGCAGCCGCTTTTTGAGAAATATCGGCACCAAAATACCGCCTTCCTCTACCATCCCCCAGAGCGATGACTTGTCCATTTTCGACCAACTTGGCAACTTGTCTCTGAGCTGAACGTCTGGCGATATCCGGATGCATGGTCATGAGCTCTGCCATCGACACCCCCTGGGCAGCTGCATTAATGCTCTTTAACAACTCAGGGGTAGATGACACAGGATCCTGGCGCAATGAAAACTCAGACTTGGCGCAATTATGGCGCGTTTCCATAAAGTGCGCCACTTTGAAGGCGGGTTTTGGCGCAATTGTGGCGTGATTCTATACTTCCGGATGACTTTTCATATTGCTGATTGCCAGCAAATACGAGACCCGAACTCTGATCAGTTGGGGTTTCGTATCGCCTGCCCCCGCGCTACAGGTCTTATGTAGTTGTCAGGTCCCGGATGACCATCTATGCATCACACGTCGTGCATTATTTGTAGGCCCTGCCCGCCGTGTCAGGATGAGCGCCTGGTCTGGCAACGTAACCTGCGCCGCACTCCACCCTTTTGGGTATGGGATTTTGGTTTGTTAAGCCACTTTTACGCCATGCTGAAAGCCAGATACCAGCGGCAAATATGTAACCGCCTTGCCCTTGATAATACCCGCACACTGAAGCAGTGGTTGAAGGCTTTGAATGTACTGAGAAACAAGTGGGCTCATCATGCACAGGTCTGGAATGCAATTTGGCCCATGGCATACAGGATGCGAAGGGCAGTTCCTACTTCGCACACCTGAACCTGGACAGCACCGGTTACAAAATCAAAAACAGAATCTATGGGTTACTGGTCGTTCTTTGGTATGTCATGCAGCAATTCTGTCCCATTCAACATGGCCTGACCGGCTGGCGGCATTTTTGTCAGAAAAGTTGTCAGAAAAGCCGAACAAGCCCCGGCGTCCTGATATGGCAATGGGCCTACCGGAAACTGCTTTTCCGCTGCAGTTATTCAAATAATGCGAGAGAGCCCCATCTGGTATTTGCGAGCATGGTCGGTAGTCTCCTGACCCGCATCACTCACGCCTCGAACACTGTCGTCCAAACTGATGCTTTGTACGACATCAGTCACCAGTTTGAATCGCCTTGACCTGCGCCTCCTTTTCACGCCCTCAAGCACCAGAAATGATCATAACTCTGTCCGCTGCATTATCCAGGACTGTGCTGACGGCCTCCCTGTTCACCCGTGACCTGTAACAGAATCACCGACAGAGCCCGCTTCAGCCGACCGCCAGACGCTCAGTTTTCATCAAACTGAGCGTCTGTTTGAAGGTGACGCTGTGCTGGCGCAGCAACTGACTGACTCCTGCACAATCCATCACCTCCACACTGTATTCCCTCGCAATATCCCGTGTTCTCGCAGAAAGCTTGCTGGCATTGGTCATAAAAACCAGATGTTCAAAGCGTCTGTTCAATGCCTTCTCATAGCGAATCCTGGCACCGTACACTTCCCTGATGGCCTTGTGGCCATCAAAGCTGTTGCTGCGCGTGTGCTTGCACTGCACCAGATAGCCGCTATCGCCATTCCATACAACGGCATCGGCACCATAGTCTGTGCCGGCTTGCGTCAGCCACTTGTCGCTGGCCTCAACCTTGCGCGCCAACAACAGGGCACAGAGCGCTTCAAACTGTTGCCAGGAGATTTTGGCAAGATCAGGCTCCCGGATCACATGTTCGGGCATCAGCACGTGTTCACCAAAGCCTTCCGGATTCGGTACCACCTGCTCGGGTGTCACAACGGCGTCTTTCAGCGAGGTTTTTCGGCTCAACAACTTGTGCAGGTTGGCATCAAAGGACTCAAACTCAGGATGATGAAGAACAGGAATATAAATACTGACGTCTTTGGTCTGGCCTATCCGATACACACGATCTGTCGCCTGTGCTTCCTTGGCCGGATTCCAGTGACGTTCAAAGTGAATAACATGGTTGGCGCCGACGACTGTCAGCCCCACCCCCGCCGCTATCGGCGACATGACAATAATGTTAAAGCCAGCCCGGGCCTCAAAATCGGCAATCATACTTTTGCGCGTCGGTACCGAGGTGCCTTTGGCAACGGCTTTGGCATCGCCATTGATAATCGACAGCGGACCGAGTTTGAACCAGCGTCCGAGAGCAAGACTCAAAAATTGCTGCAGACGCTTGTTGACGGCAAAAATGATGCACTTTTCCTTTTTGGCCTGAATCTGCTCAAGCACATCCAGCAGAGCTTCCATCTTGGCCGACTCGCTGAACAACGCCTGCAACGCCTTTTTGTTATCCGGCACATCCAGCCGCCCCCCGTCAGCCAGGCGTGGATGCAGCGAAACATCACGCAGCTGGTGCAGGCACCCCAGCACATCAGGACCCTGGCTCCCTGCGCCAGTGCTGACAACCGCGTTGTAGCTCTCCAGTTGATGGGCCCCCATGGTCCTGTCAAGGGAATCAGCATAGCCCCACTGATCTCCCGGGATTCCCACAAAAATATGCTTGTCTGGCAAACCTTCCAGGTTATCTTCCTTCAGCCGACGCAGCATCAAAGAGCCCACTTTCAGACGAAGATCGCGACCAATACGAGAGCGCACTTCCTCCACCTCATCCCCTGCCGCATGGGTTACAGGGGATATATAGGTGCGCCGGAAATTCTGATAACTGTCCAGATGCCCCGGGCAGCAGGTATCCACCAGGCACCAGAAGTCCTGCAGACTGTTCTCGACCGGTGTCCCTGTCGCCAGCAGCTTGAAATCGGCTTTCAGACCTTTGGCCGCCCGGGTTTGAAGCGTATTGGGGTTCTTGATGTTCTGCGCCTCATCAAACACCACCATGCCCCAGTCCACCGTGCACAGGGAAAACTGGTAGTCCCTCAAGGTCTGGTAGGTGGTGATCACCAGCCTTTCCGGCATATCCAGACGCGCCGCACCAAAGTTCTTACCCACTTTCAGAGAGTATCTGATCTCCGCTTCACCCTCATGCGTCAGCTCCTGGTTGCGAATCTCGACAGCGCCCACACGATAGCCGGGCAGATCGGCATCAGCCTGCAGGGTGACAATCGAAGTGAATGGCGACTGATTGAAGGTCTTGTCCACCTCGTCCTTCCAGTTTTCCAGCAGACTGAGAGGAGCAACAATCAGTGCCGGTTTGCGTACGGCCGTTTCGCTCTGGCGTTTATAGAGATGGTCAATAGACGAAAGCGCCATAAAGGTTTTGCCGAGTCCCATATCATCAGCCAGCAGCCCTCCCTTCTGGTTCTTGTGCACCAGCCCCAGAATCCACTGCACACCGATCAGCTGGTGGGCAAAAGGCTGGCGGGCGTAATTGTGCCAGTCCAGCGCATTCGACGGGTAAAGAACCTCACTGATGGCGGCGGCAACAGTCGGTGAACTGATCTCCAGCTCTTCGTCATTCAGAGCGACATTAACCACCGAGACATCTTCGCTTCCTGCCGGGCTACTGTCGGCGCGATCCTCCTCTTCGGACGCCGGCGCTGCCTCGCTGGCCTCATCCTCCCTCAGGCTACCGGCCAGCTTGCGCTCGATTTTTTCAAAAACCGTCCCGGCTTCTTGTATGTCCGGGACCAGGTAGCTCTTCTCCCGAAAATCAAATGCATTCGCTCCCGTCTTGCGGGCATTATCAACGGTGCTTTTGAGTTCCTGCCAGGACTCCTTATCTTTCACCCTCTCAATCACTTGCGAGAAAGGCGCCACGCGACCAGGGGCGGCTGATTGTGCAAACCAGTCCACGCCAGAGCCATCCGTTTCGCCGAAATAGGCATGTTTGAAGACGGTGGCTCCCTTTACCCGGGCCGAGAAGCCCAGATCAAGATCAACCAGATTGGCATCAATAAAGGCGGTCGGATTCTCCCGGAACGCTTTGACCTGGCTGCGCGGAATCCTGCGATTTTCCAGAATCTCATGCACGGCCTTCAGCTTTTGTTCATCAAACAGGATGATTTCATCATCCACCCGCAGCGCTTTTGCCTGTTCCGACTGCAGCTGACCGAGTACCCGGTTCATCTTGTCATGACTGGCATTCTGGCCCACAAAAGGCGTCAGAATAAGGTTGCCACTGTCATCCAGCTCCGCTTCAATGGCTATGGAATCCGGTGCCTTGATATCCAGCTTGTTGAAGTGGCCAAGGTCTATGGCCGCACCCTTACTCCGGGCCTGTTGCAGAGCCAGCAGCAGTTTCAGGTTGTCGTATTCTGTCTTGGCCGAATCGGCATGCGTCTGGTGAGCGCCAAACACCCACTGCTGGGCCGCTGTCAGCAGATACTGCTGGCTTGGTGTAAACGCCAGTATCGGGCCCGTCAGCGTATAGTGACGGGAAAAATCACCCCGAGGCGTTTCCACTTCCAGAGCCACACTGAACTGGCTGTTTGCGCTATGGCCCCTGATATCCGCCCGCAGGCGCCTCTGCCATTGAGGCGCAAGCCGCAATAAACTGCGCGAATATTCATCCAGTCTTACGGCATGTTCCGTTGGCAGGATGAAACCATTGGGGATCTTTTCCGCATCCCCCTGCTCCTCCAGCATGGTCAGGGCGATGTGCTGGTGGGTAATCAAACTGGGGGCCTCGCCCTTTTTGATTTTCTTGGCAAGCTCCGCTGTTGTGCTGAAATTCAGCCCTTCGTCGTCCGGGCTAACGGCATAGGTGTCCTCCTGTTTGGAAAAGGCTCCGATTTTTTGCAGCCAGCTTTTGACGTCCATTTACATCACTCCATAGCGACGCTTGAACGCAGGGTAGTCATCAGGAGAGATAACATCCTGGGCCATGACATCAATGCCGATTCTTTTCAGAGTCTCTATGGCCCTCTTTTGCCAGGCAAAGTTTTTGGGACTGTGCGTAATGTTGGCAGCAGCTTCACAATTAACTTTTTTCATACTGTCATTAAGGCCGGAGGTCAAATCCTTGTAGTCCACCTCTTTGTGGATGCGGCTAAAAACAACGGCCGACTCATGAAGTCGTCGATAGATCCATAAATAACACTCGTGACTGCCCTCCACTATATGAGCCTGACCTCCCTGCAATTCCATATAAATCAGGCATTTATCCTTGTTATCCCTGACGATGGTGTATCCGGGCAAATAGTGGGAGCGCCTGTACTGCCTCTTGAGAAATCTTTCCGCATCCTGGGAAAGATATAAACGCGTAGACGTCACCAATCCTTTTTCGACAAGTCCCTTCATAAAGGTTTTACGGGAAGGAAACATGCGCTTCAGATCCACGTCACGCGTCTGTCTGGAAAAATTACCCAGTGCCTCCAGGAAGAGATCCAGGTCAAACTCTGACATCCATTCGCAGACGAGCCTGCACCGGTGATCTCCTAACAGCCGCCACCACTTGTTATATTTAGGATCCCGTTGCGTTACCCGTGGGTCGCCGGCGATGGCAAGAACTGTCTTGCGCCAGCTTTCGTGAGGTTTTTTATCGGCTCTGTCAATCAATATTTCAAGTGCTTTGTGACCCAGCAAACGCTGATCATAGGGTGTGTCGTAGACTTCTTGTTTCTGAATTTCGTCCAGTAATCTGTGAGGCTGGTTGACCGGGATCTCTTTGAGCTGCTCCACATAATAAAGTCCCTGGGCCACCTTCATAAAACGGCCAGCCCTATAGCGATTCAGCCCCAGATCGACCAGCTCATTCTGCAACGCCCGCCCCTTGGCCCTGGCTTGTTTCACCAGCCAGAGGGGGCCGTCCACACCCAGCAACTCATGGTCGTGAGGGCCTTGCATATTGCGCTGGGCACGCTTGTCCAGCAGCCACTGACCTATCGCCTGATGGTTTTTCCCCTGGTTATAAAACATGAGGTAAAACTGGTAAACACTGTCCAGTAACAGCCGGCCGGGGACGGGCCTGAGCTGATCAATGCGCTCCAATACCAGCCGGTTCAGATGAATATGTTCCGCGTGCTCGGAACTCAGGGCCTGCGCCAGTGCTCTCACCGACATAGAATCCTTCAGGGCGGTGCACAGATCGCCACGCCTCGCTATAGTGGCCAGCAAAACCTCATACGCGTGCTTGCACCTGTCATTGCCCATCACGGCTCGATGCGTCAGCCCCTCAAGCTCTTTTTCCAACCTTCTGAAGACTTCGAGCTGTCCCCGGAAGGGGTCGTCGGGCAAAGGAAGCGGCAGCTTGCTGATTGTGATTCTCATTGGTCAGCGATCTTTTCCAGTTCGACAATCGAAGGACGCTTCACCGTGAAGCGCAGGTCGATACGGCGATTTTTTTCTCGTTGTTCCGGCCGGCGCTCGTCGGTCTGCACCCGGCGCGATGCTGCATACCCGCTCACCGAGAACAACTTCTCGCCAAAGGCATTTTTCATGCTCTCAAAGCTGGGTTTGCGCTGGAGGTTGTTCTCCCAATACTCCCATAGAGAGATCGCCCGGAAAGCCGAGAGCCCCCAGTTTCCCTTCACGCGTGGGGAATGAAGACTGTCGGTATGCCCTTCGATAAAAACAGTATCCAGATACTCAAAACGCATCAAATTGGTCTCCTGACTGAATGGCTTGTTGATGGCACTGTGCAGTGCCTCACCAATAGCAATCACAGCCGCCTCACTGTCCTCCGGAATTTCATCCCTGTTACTCAGAAAAGAAAGTGTCCCTTGCGGAATACGCAAAACCGTATCATTGTCGGTCACTTCAACCAGAATATCCTTGCTCTTCAGGGCATCGCGCACCTCATACAGGATGTCCTTGCGTGCCTGGTCGCCATTGCGCAATGCCTGTATATCCTGCTGTATGATCTTCTGGGTCTGGCTCAGCTCAATAATCAGGGCAACCGCCGCCAGAAGAAAAATTACCAGCAGAGCCGACATCAGGTCGGAAAAGGAGAGCCAGTAGGGATTTGCCTCATCAACCTGGGCGGGGGAATATCCGAACCTTCTTTTCATCTCAGCGTCCCAGCTTTACTTCAATCTCATCCACAACTCCCGACAGTGCCCGTACCGCATTATTCATTTCTGTGGTGTAGTTGGTGGTGCCCTCTGCCCAGATATTCAGGTGGTTTTCGGTCTGCGCATTGGCCTTCTCTGCATAATCGCGCAGCAAGGACGTCATCTGTCCGGACAGCGCATTGATATGCGCATTCATCTGCCCGGTCAGCTCATTCAGATTCTGTTTCAGACCCTCAAGATACGCCCTCTGGTGATCCGCCATGTGAGAAAAAGTGCTGTCCGCCTGTAGAACCACAGCCTGCAATTTTTCAGTCACCACACCGAATCTTTCCGTATCCTGAACAACCTGCTCACGCAGCCGGTGAAGCTCCTGACTGATCACCCTGTTCTTGTCCGCCAAGGCTGCGGTGCTGTTCACCGCCCCGACAACAGCTACCGACAGCCTGTCGCCAGCATCACGGAAATGACTGCCGGCCGTATTCAGCTCGGAGGCCGAGGCCTTCATACTGTCACTGGCCTGTGTGCTGGCGCGAACGGAAACGTCTACCGATTTTTGTAGCGCCTCACTCTGGGAGAGAATCTTGTCAACGGCGCCAAACTGCGCTTTCAAGCCTGTTTCCACGGCCTGAAGCAGCTGTTCGGTGCTCTGGCGCATGGCTTCAATCTGGCTCATGAATTCTTCACTACGCCGCTTGTCTTGCTCGGCTGTGGCCTTGTCCCGCTCAGACAGCTCATGGGTCAATTGCCCCATGGCCTTTTCAGTAAACGCAGACATGGCCTGATTCATGGCGGCAGTCTGGTTGGCCAGTGCTTCACCACGGACCTGCTCCCTTTCAGCCAGGGTTGCATCCCGTTCAGACAGATTCGAAGCCAGATTGCCGAGCGTGCTTTCCACAAACTCAGTGAGTGTCTTGTTTTGCGTGCTGGTGCTCTCCACCAGATAGTCCACCTGCCCGGAGATTTTTTGCACCAGAGCCTGCTCCCGCTGGGCTGTATCCTGCTGGGAGGCTTCCATCTTGCTGATAAAAACTTGCACTGCACTTCCAAAGGCAGTCAGCGAGGCATTCATCTTTTCAGAGGCCTGATCAATACTGTCCCGCTGGCGGCTTCCCTCTGCTCCGAATTTATCCATGAATTGTTCCAGCAGTGTTTGCAACGCCTGCTGATTGCCATCAGATGTCGTGTCGACAAGCTTGTCGATGGCGGGGGCCAAAGCTTCATTCAGACTGGCTTTCAGGCCATCCTGAATAGCATTCGTTGCCCCAAGCAGGGATTCCTGCATTTTGTGACCGATTTGCTCGGCCAACCCCTGAAGTGTCTCCCGCGACTCCCTGCCATCAACAGCAATACGCTGCAGCTGCTCCTCAGCATTGATACGCGGAAACAAATGATCGATACGGTCTTGCAGCTTGACGATGGCCTGACGAACAGTGCGTTCCAGAATTTTCTCCATCAGGTTGAAAGCGACACTGAGCGCCACCCCCCACACCGAGGTCATAAACGCAAACTTGGCACCGTTGATCACACCGGCGATGCCCGACTTCATTTCTTCGACAGAGACATCACTGGCAATATGGAGCTGCGACAACCCCAGCTGCAGACCGACAAATGTGCCTATAACACCCAGAGCCGTCAGAAAACCGGGCACCGCCGCAATCAGACGACTTTCCGTTATCCCGGAAGCCAGAGAAGAGCTGTTGAAGAACCAGGCGGCATCATAGGTGTTGTGCAGCTTCCCCCCGCAGGCGCTCACAACCAGCGTTTCATCAAACTCAAGCCACAGGTGGCCGGCATCACTCCCGGCTTTCCTGGCCTCGTCCCGCAGTTCTTCCCGCTTGCCTGCCATGTCTTCTGCTTTCAGCTTGTGCAGCAACCTGTTCAACCACCTGATGCGGCTGCCCGCCTGTCCGGCCTTGTAAAGGGAAAAGAGCAGAAAAAGAACCGTCAACGTAATGAGAGAGCCGACAAACCATGCACTGAGTCCGACGCCCGTTTCAGGAAATCCATGGAGGATGGCACTCCACTCAGGTAGCAGCTGGACAAGATCGATCTTGTCCATCACTTGGCTGCTGGGAACTTGCTCATTCATAGGTATATCCGACTCCGAATACAAACCACCCAACGCCTGGCGGCCAGGGCGATACGAAGAAAACAATGGCAGGGTAACAGCAGGCAGCGGCAGCCAGGCGGCAGAACACCTGTATACCGCTGCCGTCGGAGGCTTGCTCAAGGCGCGCAAGCCAGTATGCAAACATCAGTGTTCGTATTGTGGCCGCTGTTATACACGACTATAACTACACGTCACAAACCTTTAAGAACACCGGATTCAAAAAAACGGGCGCCGGATTCTAGACAAAAAAGGACAGTAAGACAACAAGGAGAGCCAAGCATAAGGTGACGCCTTTCTTCGGTCGTCAGACCATGGCAGCGCAAACCACTATAACGACAGAGGCAGAAGAGCGACAGGTGACAAACGGCACGGGCATTGGTACCTGCCCGGCCCGGCATCAAGGCCGGAAGCTGTTCCTTCCGCCATTTGGTCTCACTCTGT
>MPMQ01000065.1 GCA_002238585.1 Kistimonas sp. bin40
GGCGGGTGCGGCTGCTGAAGCCCAGCCCCGGATGTGGACTGGCCAGCCAGGACAGCGGTGCATGCTGTTGCAGCCAGCGTGACAGCCGCTGCCTGGGAGCGGGCAGGCAGTTATACCAGTGGCGGCATACCTCTGAATTCAAGTCATAAGTGCATAACCCATGACTTTTCTTGCATCTATGCCTGTTGACTCCTTGAATGCCTCGTAAGGAGTCTTGTAGTCAAGGCATTTCCTTGGCCTGTTGTTCAGCTTGTTAATCGTCCGGGACCTGACAAATAACAAAAAATGACTACAACGGACGACTTGTTTACTGATTTACCTGAGCAACGTCCGGGCTCGCACTATCATGGTGCTGATTGATGACTTATCCATGGAAAGTCATCTCTTGATATTTAAAATGCGTGAAGCGCACAACAAGGTTGGGTTGTAAGTCAGTTGATGAAATTACTGCCAGAGGGGGCGCTGCTGCCAGTCATCCGGAAATCCCATACTGCGCACGTCAATCTGATGTTGGTTGATCAGTTTTTTGAGGCGGGGTTGCCAGTGGTTATCATCACAAATGGTATTCATCAGATCATTTAAAAGTACAAAGGTGTTGTACAGTTTACGCCCTTGCCGGTCATTGTCTGGCAGTGGGTAGAGACTGTGCAGTAAATCGTTATTGGCCCGCAGGGGTAGACTAAAGGTTTTGGTAAGCCGACGGTTCCATAACCTGGCATGATGAGCTGCATGATTTCTCACCAGAGACAGGTGCTCGCAGAACGAAGTCATCACCTTTTCATCCAGGCCATAGATTCGACTGATAGCCTGCCGGTCTTTACGTTGCCGAATATTGGAGAACCATTTTGACAGCTGTCCCATGGTCATCAGTTCAACTACCGCCCAGATGGGAGGCATCAAATCATCGTAACGCCGGGTCAGATGCTGGATAAATTCTTCTTTGCTTCTGCGTACGTCTCTGGCGAGTCTGTTCAGGCTGCGATCATACACAATGGGGTCAGCAAAGAGTTCGGCCTTGAGGTGCGGATGCGCGGTACTATGGTTATGGCTTAAATGGTAAGCCAATTGGGTTCTCAGGGAGACTTCCAGCCTTTCCAGGGCATCCAACAGCAGTAAGCGCAGTTCCCGGTCGAAAATATAGAGTTCCAGGACGTCATCAAACTTTGCTCCATCCCGGAACCTTTCGTGGTCAGCCTCAAAGGGCAGGCAGTAAGCCGCAAAACGGTAATAATTCAACCGACCAAGATAGAACTCGGCTCTGTTTTCATCAGTAACCGTCAGGTTACGGGATTTCAGGCGCTGGACCTGATCTGTAAGGGTTAAAGGTGGTTTGTTGTAGGCGATTCTGGATTTGCGAGAACTTCCTGATGAGCTCATAGTGTTGCCTCAGAAAGGTAACCCATTGATTTTATCAGGTTCAGAAATAAGTAACCCCTCAGGGTGCGCTGATCTGACGGGAAGCGGGAGGGGTATTGTTAAGGCCCAACTCTAGCGCCATTGGCGACAAAGTCAAGCCCCTTTGTGATTGTTGTTACCGGCTTACCGGCATTGGAGCCATCGAGATCCTTTCTCTTTCAGGGAAATGCTGAACAAGTCAGTTGGTGCAGGAAGCCGGAGGAGGGCGGTTTTGCCCCCGTGCCGGGCCCTGGCCTGCCCGTCAGGTGTTTAACTGGTCCCGGCCCGGGAAATCCAGTTGCCAGCAGGGGCCATTCCCATTGCTGAGCAAGAGTATGGACAGCCTGTCACCGCTGGCGTAACAAGACGAGAGAGGCGCACCGAGTGTGGCATCGACTTTCCTGACAAGCTGACCACGGCTGTTGGGCGCATGAATCCATACAGCGCCTGCCGGCCCCGCTGCCGTCAGGCACAGTGTATTGCCAGGACCTGTCAAGGCGGCCTGGGGGGCAGGCTCACCGGCCTGAGTCTTGCGTTGCAGACGCCATTGCCAGTGGCCGTCAGCGTCTTTGTGCCACAGGTCGACCTGGTGCATGCCCAGCCTTGCCAGAAGGCGTCCATCGTCAGACAGCATGATGCTGTTGAGTCCGTCGTCAGGTGCCAGTGGCATCTCCAGCTGCTCTCCTTCTTGCCAGCGGCCGTGGGTATCCTGTTCCCAGAACTGGAGCTGGTGTGGGCTGCTGGCCAGTACCAGCTTTTTTGTGTTCCGCTGAAACTGGAGCAAAGAGCTTATGCCCCTTGGCGGAGAGGAGGGGGGAAGACAGGAGCAGAGCATCAGCGGATTGGTCAGTCTGTATTCGGCATCCAGTGCCCACAGAACGACCTGCCGGTTTTCGAAAAAACCAAGAAGATGGCGACCATCATGAGAAGCGTCCAGCTGGCGCAAACGGGCCTGGTGGAAAGGAAGTACCGAGACCTGGCGGTCCCAGTCGTCCAGGTGCGAAGGGCGCATCCCTTTTTTCCAGATGTGCACCTGGTTGAGGACCGGGGTGGTCGCTGTGCCAGGACTGGACAGGCCCAGTGCCAGCCAGGAATGTTGCGGCAGGCACAACGAAGCGGGGTTCCCCTCCGGATAGAGCCAGGACGTCTGCTGTGCCTGGCTGAAGTCGCCATGCGGGCAGCTGAAGAACACCAGTTGTTGTGCTGCTGTGCCGAGGATACTTGCGGCAAAGACAATCAGGTCGCCGCATGCCATGGAGGCGATGTCGAAGATGTTGTAAGAGCTGTCTATTTGCCAACTGTGCATCAGGGACCAGCGGGCGGTGTCGGGTGCTGGTTGCCATATCTTGACTTCACTGTCATGTGCGCTGAACAGGGTATCCGGTTCCGTGTTGCTGAACCGGAAACTGGTGACCGGCCCGTATGCTGTGAAGAGCGTGGTTTCTTTCCAGGCCCCCTTGTTCCAGCCGTAGATGTACAAGAACCGGGCATCGGCATCCTGAGGTCGCATGCCCACCGCCAGCCAGCGGCCACAGGGGCTGAAAACAAGGCGGGATAGAGTTCCTTCGCAGGGTTTGTGCAGCGGTATGATTTGCAGCGCGGGCTGTTCGCTCTGGACGAGTTGTTGGTGGACGCTGTACCTCATGAGCCCTGCCAGCAGATGCTGAGCCCTGTGTTCCTGCTGACCTTGCCTTGCCTGTTGTCCAGGCTGGTGCCGCAGCTGTAACAGCTCCTGATGCTGGCACTGTACCACGGGGAAGAGTCTGCTCCTGTGGCTGGCCAGCCAGGGCAGGATGCGGTGGCTGCATCCGGCTGTCAGCACCCGGATGTGGCGCAGGTCCCGCGTCGATGATGCACTGTAGTGCCGCAACCAGGGGGCCAGCTGCATGCGTGTATCGGGAAGACAGTTGCGCCAGTGCCAGCACACTTGTGCACAGGCACCATGGCTCGACAGGGGCACGTAGTTGAACACCATGCGCAGCAGCTCAGGGAGCAGGGTCTGGGCATAGGAGTGCTGTGCAACAGGCTCGCTGTCGCTCTGCGTGCGTGCGTCGGCTTCAGGCGCGACAGGCAGTGCCGGTTGACAGTGTGCAGCCTGTTTCCAGGTGTTGGTCTGGTGCGGGGCGGTCAGTTGTAGCAGGTTGAACCGGAGCTGATGTGCCGGCTGGTCCAGCACCGGACGCTGGGCGGCGCCGTTTCCTGGCGGTCGGGAGGTTTCTACCAGAAACGAAAGCCCGTCCGGGCTGCACAGCAGTCCCTGTGCCGGTCCTGTCAGAGCGGTGCTGCCTTTGGGGCTGAGCTGCTGCTGCCGGTCTTCGCCATGAATCCAGAGACGGGCGTTGTGCCAGAGCGCTGTGGCGCACAGACGTGGACAGGAGGGCAACAAGCAAGCCTGGGCCCTGAACCGGTGTGAGGGCGTGGCCGTGCACAGCAGAAGTCTGTGCCAGTGGCCGGTGCTGCTCAGACGCCAGGTGTCCATGTATTGTCGCGTGACCCTGACCAGGGTCCGGCTGTCGACGTACAGCATGTAATGCAGATTGTTATTGAATTCGTCGTCGAAAGCCGGGCGTAGAGAGACGGCTCTCGTCCTGCGCCAGCTATGAGAGCTGGTCTCTCCCCAGAATTCGATGTGGCGGGAGGATGTGCTCAGCACCAGCTGTTTGCCACCTGGGTGGAAGAGGCGCTGGGCTTGCAGGTGGTGGTTGATCTGGCTGAAGACGCAGCGGTTATAGATGCGCCACACCAGGTTGTTGGTGTCCCGCAGCTCCCACAGGGCAGCGCATTGGTTGTCCAGCAGGCCCAGCAGGTGCTGTCCGTCCGGACTGTAGTGCAGTTTCAGGATGTTGCTGTTGCCTATGCCTCGTAGGATCGATGGCTGACAGTGCCAGGCATCCGGCAGGTTGGCGCAGGGCCCGCGTTGCCAGATGTCGATCCTGACGTCTGATTCTGGCCCTCCTGTGGCTATGGCGACTTGCCCCCGACCCGGAGCAATCGCCAGGTCGTTCACAATGTCATAGCTGCTTGCTGCCATGAGCTCCCAGCCTTGCCCGTCACCGTGCTCGTGAAGCACCAGCGCGTGCCAGCAGGGACGCAGGCATTTGGCGAGGGAATAATAGTCCCGACGCAGGATGAACAGATCCTTGTTGGTGCAGGACACAAGCCGATGCACCCAGATATTGTCACCAGGGCGGAGCACGGGCGCAGCATGCCAGGTGCCGGTGTCCGGCGTTCTGCTCCAGCAGGTCACCCGGCCGTCGCCGTGGCCAGTGAAAAGTCTGTCTGACTGGTGGCTGCTGAACGCGACACAGCCCAGAGATCTTGCAGCGGGGGAGGGCTCAGGGGGGCCGGCCTCCAGCAGCTCCGGTTGCCAGCTGCCCTGCTGCCAGCCGTACAGACGCAGATGCCCTCCCGGTGCTGATTCATCGTGCTGTGCCATTGCCAGCCAGCGGCTACAGGGACTGAATTGTGCAGTGACGAGCGGGCTGCTGCCTGCCAGCCCCGCAGGTTGCAGATCCAGTTGGGGGGCTTCGATCAGCTGTTGATACAGGCTGTATTGCACCAGCGCGGACAAGAAGTTCTGTGCTGTCCGGATCTGCTGGCGCAGGCACTCTCGCACCGGGGATGGCAGCGGCTGCGCTACCAGCTCCTGCAACCGGATAAGTTCCTGATGCTGGCAGTCAAGCACTGGCAGCATCCGGTTGTTGAAGCTTTTCAGCCAGGGGCGAATCCGGCTGCTGTAGCCGGCCGCCAGCTGACAACTGGCTGTGGGGGCTGGGGTGCTGTCCCGCCAGCGGGCGACATCTGTTCTGATGCGGGGCAGACTGGCATGCCAGTGGCGGCACACCAGCGCACAGGTGCCATGGCTGGACAGGGGTAGATAACCGAAGAGCTGGCGCAGCAAGGGTTCGGGCAGCACCGCGTTTGCCGGTGTCGGTATGGGCGGCACCTTATCCGGTTGCAGGTGCGGGCGGCTGCGGCTTGTGCTGGCGAGGCGGTGGCCGAAGGCTGTGGGGCTGGCAGCGACGGGCGACGGCTTTGCAGCAGAGGGTGGATCGGCACGGGGGGCGACTCTGGCAGAGTGCCAGGCCGGCGGCGTGTCCTGTGGTGGTGTGGCCATGTGTGTCCTGCCGGGTTCTTGCTAATGTCTGCCAGCACAGGGCCGGTCTGGTTCCGGGCCGGCAGCAAGGCGTTGATGAAGAGCCTGTCCTGGGGCGGGCCGGACGGCTGTGCGGATTGTTCCCTGCGTAATGAAAGGCAACACAGCAACCGGCCGTCGTTCATTGCAAGAGACAGGCGACCCGGACAGCGATCTGTTATTACCATGGACATTTGTCAGCGGGTTCTGTAGGCGGTGGTTCATGTGGCAGGGCTCCTGCTTTTGTCCGGGCCGGTCAGCTGCACAAACAATGGCTCTCCGCCTGTCCTGACGAGCAGCAGGGACAGCCCGTCCGGGCTCTGACCGCTGCGGCGCGACAAAAACCACCGGCCTGAGGTCAGAAGATGCGCTTTTCTTATGAACTTTCCCTGGGGATCGGGTCCATGAATGAACAGGGACGCCACCGGATCCTCGGCCACTGTAATGACGGAGTCACCATCCATGCGCATATCGGCTTGTGGTTCCATGGTGCTGGCTGGTGTGTTGGTGCGTTGCAGTACTTGCTGCCAGTTACCAGCATGGCGGCGCCAGACGGTGACCTGGTAGCGGGACAGCCGGACCAGTAGCCGGCCAGTGCTGGATGCGAACAGGGTACGCAGCAGGTCGTCAGGCGGCGTCAGGCGGTTTGGTGGTGTGGTTATGGTGGCCCCGGCCTGCCAGTGGCCATATTGATCCTCGTCCCAGAACAGGAGCTGATGCGGTGATGTGGCCGCTATCAGTTGGTTGTCCATCAGCAGGAGCTTGTACGGGTGTACTCCTCCCGGCGCAGGAGAAACCTGCAGCCTCAGCGTCATTTTTTCTTGCAGTTGATGTCGGGTATCCAGCGCAAACAGGCGCAACTGCCCGTCGGAAAACAGTGCCACCAACCGCTGTCCGTCCGGGCTGAATACGATGTTCTCCAGCCTGCAGACGTGGGGACGAAGGACAGACACACTGCAGCACCAGGTCCTGCGCCCCTCGTTCTTCGTCAAGTACCAGACATGCACTTGACTGGATGCCGGGGAGCTGTCAGGGGCAAGTGCGCCGGCAGTGGCCAGTGCCAGCTGCAATGTCCGCATATTCTCGGTAGAGACAGAAAAAGACTGGGGGAGGAACAAGGGTTGTGCCTGCGTCCAGCCCCGCTCATCACCCAGATAATGCGAAAACAACATCAGGGTTGCCATGGGTTTCGTGTCCCGGGTGAGCCCCGCTTCAGTGTCCTGCGTTTCCATGGGTTCAGCGTTCCGGGGGTTCATGGATCCAGGGTCCCGGGTTGCCGTGGGTTCAGTGTCCTGGAAGTTGGACAGGGTGATGATATCGCCATTGGCCATGGGAACCAGCAGGGCAATGGGGTAGGAGCTGTGCGCGTGACACAGAAGGCGGCTGTGCCAGGACGGCTCGTCGGGTCGCTTTTGCCAGAGCCAAAGATCAGCACCCTGGGTGCTCACCAGAGTGTCGGGCGGCGTCGAGACAAAACGGACCTTGATGACAGGTCCTGCTGAGGGCGGCAGGGGGGCCGGGTAGCTCTGCCATCGTTCACCATCCCAGCCAAAAAGGTGTACAGCATGCCGGTTCCCGGCAGCGTTGCTGTTTGTCAGCAGTATCCAGCGGCCACAGGGACTCCATCTGCATTGTTCCACCCGGTATCGACCGATGTTCGGATTGGCGATGGGGACCGGCTGCAGGTTCAGCTTGCCGGTTCTGGTCATCTGGTCGTGCAGGGCGTGGCGTATGAGCCCGGCCAGAAACCGGGAGGCAAGCTGTGCCTGGTGCTGCAGTTCGGGCCGGGCTTCGGATGCAGCACGCTCCTGCAGCAGCAGGAGTTCCTGGTGCTGACGTTCCAGTCTGGGCAGGAGTTTGCTGTGATGGCTTGCCAGCCAGGGGTAGCTGCGCGTGCGGTAAGCGGCTACCAGCTGGGAAGAGTGTATGGCTGCAAAAGGCCTGTATTCTTGCAGCCATTGGGCCAGTTCTGTGCGGGAACTGGGCAGATTGTTATACCAGTGCCGACAGACCTGGGCGCATTGGGCCTGGGTGGAGAGTGCCAGATGGCTGAATATGTGGTGCAACGCCAGAGCCGGCAGGGTCTGGGCACTGACCAGGTGCTGTCGGGTCGGCACAGACGCCGGGACAGGCGCGCGGTGTGAGTGTTCCGGCTCTGATCGCGATACAGCAGGCAGCGTTTGTTGTCCGGCTGAGGGTGTGTGTTGCCGATTGTCGAGCGGTATCGTCATGCGAGTGGTCATGAAAGTGGGTCTCCGCTGTTCTTGTGATGTGGATGTGCGGGCGGACCCCAGGTTCCGTGCGCACTGATCCTGTCACATGTTCAGACGCCTGCCGGCCAGGGCCCGTTCCTGTGGTGTCATGGGTTCTGTGGCAGCAGGTCCTGTACAGGCAGATCCCGGCGGGCTGCGTCCTGCTGGGTGGAAGGGCCCAGGTGCAGAAGGAAGGGAAGCCGTGCGCTGGTCTCCAGCGCCAGGGTCAGGCCGTCTGCACAGGGAAAAACGTGATCTATCGGGGCTCCGGTTGTTATCCTGGCTTTTTCTGTCAGCTGCCCTGCGGGGTCTGAACCATGAATCCACAGGGTGCCCGCCGCATCGCCGGATGTGCAGCAGAGTACTTCCTCCCCCACTCCGAGCATGCAGGCGCGGGGGGCTGTGTCGCCTGTTGCCCGGTGTCGCACCTTGCGTTGCCAGCCCTGGATGCGGTCATGATGCCAGATGTCTATTTGTCTGTCGGTACTTTGCAGCAGTGTGCGGCCATCGGCCGTCATCCGGATTTGACGCACCGTTTCCCCAACCAGCCGTTCAGGTTCTGGTTGTGCTTCTATTCGGTCTCCCGCTGTCCAGTGGCCGTGCTCATCCTCATTCCAGAATTGGAGCTGGTGTGCGGCACAGGGCACGACCAGCTGTTTGCCGTCCCGGCGGAAGCGAAACAGATCGGCATGTCTGACTTGTAGCCAATCGACCGCAAAAACGGGCGCTGTCAATGCGTTCTGCCATCTGTGCCGGGCATCCAGACGCCACAGACAGATGTGGTTGTCGACCTGCAACGCCAACAGGTAACGCGCATCCGGGCTGAACATCAGTTTTCTTACGCGTGGCTGGTCTGCGCCGAGGCGGTACACCTGACACGCCCACTGCGGCGTTGCGTATTGTGCGTCTTTGTGCCAGAAGTGGATTTCATAGGTGCGGGTGCCTCTGCGAACGGGAGGCTGCTGGGGCAGGCAGTAGGCCACATGGCCCTTGAGTTCGTTGATGGTCGTACAATGCGCCTGCGTGTAGACACGTGATACGAGAGCAGGAAGCTGGCGGCTGCGGTCCGCATGAATGTAGAAGCACAGCCGCCATGCAGTATTGCCAGGCTGCGCCAGGGACAGGGTGATCAGATCGCCTGCGGCCGTCTCGACCAGGGTGCCCAGCTTATAGGATCGGGGCGCGTTGTCCTGCCATTGTGAGCGCCAGCAACCTGTACTCTCATCCCTGCGCCAGGCGCGGAGTCTTGTGCCATTCACGCTGTACAGGACGCCTGGTCCCGAATTGCTGAACAGGAGGCCGTCGGCAGGCTGGTGTGGCCGGGAAACCACCTTCTCCTCGTGCCAGCCATCATGCTGCCAGGCATGGATGCGCAAAAAACAGGATGCCGTCCGTTGCGACTGGGCACCTGTTGCCAGCCAGCGGCCGCATGGGCTGAAGGTGATGAGGCCGGGCCACTCAGCAGCCTTCCAGTTGATGACGGCGGGCCAGAGCGTCAGTTTTTGGGTCTTGATGATGTGCTGGTGCAAAGCGTCACGCACCAGTGCGGACAACAGATGCTGCGCGGCCTGTACTTGCCGCGGTAGTGTCGGTGATGGCAACCGGCGTTGCTGGTGTTGCAGGCCTTGCAGGCGTAGCAGCTCTTCATGCTGGCGCTGCAGGAGAGACAGGTTTTCATTCCCGGTTCCCGCCAGGAGAGGGTAGCTTCGGCTGTTGTAGGCCAGTCCCCAGTTTTTGTGGCAATGAGGATGCCCGGCGTCGGCCCCGCTGTGCAGGCGATGGGTGACTTCTATCCGGGTGAAAGGCAGGCAGGCATGCCAGTGGCGGCATACCAGCGCGCACTGGGCCTGGGTCGAGAGTGCCAGGTAGTTGAATATCTGGTGCAGCAGTTCGGGAGCCAGGGTTTGGGCGCGTGCGATTGGCCTCTGGCGCTGCCGGACAAGACTCAGGGGCTGTTCGGGGGCCAGGACAAGGGAGCGATCAAAGACTGCGGCCTCTGATGGCGGGGAAGCGGGGAGCTCCGCAGACGGCGTACGCAGTGTGCCGGGGAGTCCGGCTGAAGACGCACTGTGCAGGGGCATTGTCATGATTCCAGGTCCTGGCTGTTTGTTCTGATGGGGTTTGGAACCAGGACTGGCCATAAAGTTCAACAGCCGCTGGCAGACTTGTCAGCGGCTGCGTCAGGTTCTGCCTGTGGTTTATCCGTGTTCTGGTGGAAGCCCGGTTGGCTTCTGGCCACAGGTCAACTGTTCCAGAAGGTCCCCACGACGGAATGTGGCCGAAAGCTGCTGCAATGATACGTCCTGATTGCCGTAGAGTTTCTTGAGAGCATCTTTCACTTTTTCTACAGCCCGTGCATGGTAGGTTTCCGCGTTGTTCTGGAAACGTTCAAGGAGCTCAGCAAAGTTACGATGAGAAACATCCTTGAAGGCTGTCCGTTGGTCATGGAGTAGTTCCCGGCCAACAAGCATGGAGATATAGTGGGACGCGTAGGGCAGAAAGGGAGCTGGCATTTCAGCAGATGGCCTTTTCCTTTCATTTTCAACATCCCTGAAAATCAGTACGGCCAGAATGGTCTGTGCCGCATTCAGGTCGGTGAAAATGTCTTCATACAGTTTTCCAAAATGCGCTTTTCTTCGGAATTTGGATTGATGTGGCTTCTCACGCCATACCGCAAGGGTTGCCTCAGCCGCTATCGTACTTGTAATAACACGCGAGCCAACCCCACCTTCTTCGCGCTGACGTTTGTAGGTGTATCCCAGGTCTTTCATTCCCAGTTCAAGAGTTGTTTGAATTTTGTCATTAGAGCGAAGATCACGAAGGTCCACCGGATTCTGGCTGTTGGTCGCGTAGGTAATATCCTGGACGAAATTCTTGTTCTCCTCGGCGAGCTGGTAGATGCGAATCATCACATAGGACGTTTGCCCAAGGCTATTCGGCGAAGTCGATTTCAGTGCTTCGTGGATCGTCTTGCAGGTCTGCCCACCATTGATGATCTGCATATTCTTAAGCTGAACCTGGTGATCGGTTTTCTGGAAGGCGTTGTAGTCAAACTTGTCACAGACAACCGTCACTCCGTTGTTGTAAAAGTAAAACTTGTCAGCTTTGTCAGAGCACAATGTTTCGTGAATGGCCGAGTTCACGCGATTGCTGTGCAGACCAGGATAGCGACGAATGTTCCTCTGGAGCAAGCGATCGCCATGCTGCTCAAACAAATCGGCAATATGCTGCACAGCCACCCGGCCCACCATAACACGCATGTAATTCATGTCTTCGACAATGAGTTGTCCGCTGAGCTGAATGCTGGCGTCAACTACTTTAGTGCGCTGAAGGATTCTGATAATCGAATCATGATTGAAATGGTCGAACTCTACTTTGTTCGGAAAGTCTTTCTTCAGCTCATCAACCCAACCTTGAGCAATGTCATTCCAGCGAGCGCCGTTATTGCAGAGAACGAACCGAACCTTGGGAATATATGCATCCCGAATGAGAGAGCGAATTTCTTCAACCTTGGGAGCAAGCTTTTCATTCAGGGTTACCTTCCGGTGTGGATTAAACAAAACCTGAACGGTATTAACCGCTTTTTGGACGCCATTTTCTGGAAAGTTTGCAGCACCATCGATAGTGTTAATCTTGTACTTGCCCTGAAAGACCGTGACCAGGAATTCTCCATCCTCCACTTCTCCAATGTGCAATCCATCGACACCGGCATCGTTTCCGCCCTCTGTGAGCAGCTCAAAGGCATCTTCTAACGGGATATCAAGGCAGTTTGCCATGCACAGCAGTACGAAGGCGGCTGAACGCCGCTTATTAGCATCACCTGCTGGCAAAGAGTCGGAATACTTCTCCAAAAGTCCCGTTAACTGCTGATCAATAATGCTCGCGTTAATGTCCATGACTTATCTCCGGTTCTTTTTCAAATTCGTGTTCATCAATGTCAGGCCTGGTGCATCTCCGGGTCACCTTGACCTGGTGGGTTCCTTGTTACGGCAGTAGTCGTGTGATCAGGAGGTGGGCACTGCGGAGGCAGTCGGGCAAAGCGCCTCATTGACATGACCTCGTAGAGCGCATCCCCAGAATCCGGGTTGGTGAGGCCACTACTGCAGGCAGTAAATGCGCAGCAGCCCAGATGGTACGGCTGTCGGCCTTGCCCCAGCCCGGGACAGCAGGGCCACGAATCCACAGGCCGCTCGCCGCATCGCCGGAGCTGGTCCAGTGTGCCGGGGAGTCCTGGTGCAGGGGAGAGGGACTGTGCAAGGGCATTGTCATGACCTGGTGCGCGGCAAGCCCCGTCCTTCAGGGCGGGGAGGATGTCAATGGAATACTACTGGCCAGTGTGCGCTGCTTGTCCTCCCTCTTTCATGCACCAGTTTCATACACCAGTTTCATAGACCAGAAATCATCATAAATTCTTGGTGTATCTTGTCATTGAGTGCGTCTTTCCCTGCGAAACATAGGGAGTTGTATCGCCTTGTTCAAAGCCATTTTTCTGGTAATAAGGGTTCATATCCACCGGAGCTTCATTCCATACATCGAATACCAGTTTGGTGAAGCCGTGCTGCTTTGCCTCTTGTTCCATCCCTTTGATAAGCGCTGTGCCATAACCCTGTCCCTTTAATGCAGCGAAGGGTGTAATGTAGCAGTCTGTTTCGCTCAGGGCTGGTCCTTTAACAAAGGTTCTGTCACCTCTGAAATAGCCAGCACATGACAAGAAATTGCCGTTTTCAACCAGACAAAAATACAATGGTGTTGGATCTGATTTCTTTTCAGAAGTAATTCTTTCGTTTCCATAGGCTGTGTTGACGAGTTGAACCAATTGCCGGTCTTGTTCAGGGGTGCATGAGGTTCTGTCCAGATGAGTCACAGTGCGGCCAACAAATGAGGCTTGCCCCGGGGTGCCTTGACTTGCTGAAAACCTGGTAGCTGTGTTCAGTGGATTGCCAGATTGACTGGCTTGTAGTGCTGGAGATGTCAACATATCACGAACTCCTTTTCAGATGGCTATGTAGATGTAGACCACCACGCACACGCGAAAGTTCAGGTGTTGATGTGCTTCTTCTGGCGAACACAGACCTGACAGCGCCTGGCGTCGCGCCTGCCTTATCCAGACCGCATACCCGGGAGGTGACTGGCGTCTGGACTTGGGTGGCGTATCAGGGGATGCTGCCGGGGTGCGGCCCTCCCGTCACTGGTGCTGTAGCAGCAGGTCTTGTATCTGCAGGTCCTGGCAGGCGGCGTCCTGCTGGCGCGAGGGCCCCAGCTGCAGAAGGACGGGTGGCCACTGGGTCGAAAGATCCAGTCGCAGGGTCAGGCCGTCCGCACTGGGAGCCAGGTTTCTTATGGGGGCGCCGAGTGCGACCCGGGCTTTTTCTGTCAGCTGCCCTGTGGCGTCTGGACCATGGATCCAGAGGGTTCCTTGCGCATCACCGGAGGTTGTACCGAGCATGTCCTGTTCGTATCCCAGCAGGCAGGCCTGGGGGGCTGTGTCCGCTGCTGCCTCGTGTTGCACCAGCCGTTGCCAGCCTTGGCTGTGGGGCTGATGCCAGATGTCGACGCGTCTGTCGGTGCGCTGCACCAGAGTGCGGCCATCGGCCGTCAGCAGTAGCTCACGCACTGTTGTTTCGCTCCTGGCCATGCCGGGTTCGGAGGGTGTTTCTATGCGGGCGCCCGCTGTCCAGTTGCCCTGCTCATCCTCATTCCAGAATTGGAGCCGGTGTTCGGCACAGGGCACGACCAGCTGTTTCCCGTCTTTGCGGAACCGAAGCAGGTCCGGGTGTTGTACCTGGTTCCAATTAAAGGAAAAAGCCGGTGTGGCAAGGCGTTCTTGCCATTGGTGCTGAGCCTCCAGGCGCCATAGACAGATCTGATTGTTGGTCAGCAATGTCAGCAGATGACGGGCATCGGAACTGAGCAGCAGCCCTTTTACCCTGGCCAGGCCCGGCCGGAGGCAATGAATCCGGCAGTGCCACACCGGCGTTGTACCGCGCAGGCGTCGCGACCAAAGGCGTCGCGACCAAAGGCGTCGCGACCAAAGGTGTATTTCTTCGCTGCGGGCGTCTGGTCCTGCGGCGGTGTCCCGGGGCACACAGAAGGCCACCAGGCCCTCCAGCTTGTCGATGGTAAGACAGTCAGGCAGCGTATAGACGTGAGACTGGCAAGCGGGCAAGAGGTGGCGGTGCGCATGCGTGTAGAAGCGCAGCTCCCATGCTGTTTCACGTGGTTGCGACAGCGACAGGGTTATCAGGTCGCCCTGGGACGTCTCTGTCAAGGCACGAATCTCATAGGATGGAGGGACAGGATGCTGCCATTGGAGGAGCCAGCAACCTGTGGCCGCCTCTCTGCGCCAGGCCTTGATTCGTGTGCCATCAGCGCCGTACAACACGTCTGGTGCGGCACTGCTGAACAGGATTTTTTTTACCGGCTTGTCAGGACAGGGAACCAGTTTCTCCTCGTGCCAGCCGCCGTGCTCAAAGGCGTAGATACGTAACGAACAGGGGGCATTGCGCTGGAGCTGGCTGCATGTTGCCAGCCAGCGGCCGCACGCGCTGAAGTCGGTGATGCAGGGCCCATCTGAAGCCTTCCAGTTGATGGCCGCAGGCCAGAGCGTCAACTTCGATGTCTGGATGAATTGCTGGTGCAAAGCGTAACGCACCAATCCTGACAGCAGGTGCTGCGCGGACTGTACACGCTGCTCTTCAACCGGTGATGGAGACTGCTGGTGCTGGTGTTTCAGCAGTCGCAGTTCGTCATGCTGACGCTGCAGGAGCGGCAGGTGTTTGCACCTGTTTGCCGCCAGGAAAGGGTAGCTTCGATGGTTATAGGCGAGTCCCCAATGGCGGTAAAAGAGCCGATATATGGTGAGTTCCCGGCTTTCCAGCTGCTGTAGAATTCTGGTCCTGGTGGCGGGCAGGCAGGCATACCAGTAGCGGCACACCAACGCGCACTGGTTCTGCGCCGAGAGGGCCAGATAGTTGAATATCTGTTCCAGCAATTCGGCGGGCAGCGTCTGGGCGCGTGCGCCGGGCGCCAGGCGTTCTCTGGCGAGGATGCAGTGCTGTGCAGGAGCTGAGGCAAGTGCGCGATCAAAGGCGACCTTCCCAGCTGGCGGGAGGCCCGGCGCTTGCAGTGCAGCACATCTGTCTGAACAGATATTGTGCAGGGGCATTGTCATGAGTGATGGTCTTGAATGACTGATGGTGATGTAGTTTGGAGCGGGAATTGACCATAAAGTTCAATGGGGGAGCCTGCACTGGCTGATGCTCTTTTGTTGCAGGCCGAGGGAAGTCAGTCCGCGTCCTGTCACCGTTGCCGGTGCTGTATCGGAAAGTCTGCAGGGACCGAGTTCTGCCGGCGGAAAGTGCAGCTTGTGGCGCTTCCTGTGCTGCTGCGCGCCGGGGAGTGGGTATGGCGGATCGCTGTGCATTGCCGTCAGGGTCGAGCTGTCGTTTTGTAGCGGCTTGGACCTCAAGGCGCAACAAAGTTTCGTCGCGGCTGTGGATTCAGCCACAACCTTTTTATGTGGGGCCCCGGGAAAGCAATGCCGTTGCTCCTTGTGTCTTACGGCTGTCAGGACGCATTCTGCTGGTGTGCACTCGCGGGAAGGGGGACCAGTTGCAGGGCGATGCTTTCGGTAGTCAAGTCTGCTGCCACAGACAGCCCATCGTTACTGAAAGTCAGGCCTTTTATCTGTTCGCCAAGATTCGTGCTCAATCTCCTGGTGGGCACCCCCCGCGAATCAGGCGCGTAAAGCCACAGGCTGCCTGTGGCATCGCCCGTCGTCACGCACAGAGCACCATTGGCAGAGCTGAGAGTCGGGACTATCAGGCCATCAGATGCTTCTTGCCCATGTCGTACCAGATGTTGCCAGTGCTCGCCTCTATGCCATATATCGGTGCACCGGTTGGTTTGCCTGACCAGGGTGTGGTCAGCGTTACAAAACAGGACGTTGCAAAGATATTCGTCGGGTTCAGACGATGCTTCGATTCGTTCGCCAGGTTCCCAGATGCTCGCCGCATTTTTCTGCCAGAACTGGATAGTGTGTGGAGAGTAGGGCACGGCCAACTGCCTGGTACCGCTCAATGTGGGCTTCAGGTCAATGGCGCTATTGCGTGGTGTTGTCGGTGCTATACAGGTGTTCACAGTGAACAGCTCCTGCAGGCAATGCTCTTCATGCTGCTTCAGCAGCAACAGCTGCCAGTTCTCCATCAAAACAAGAAGGTAGCTGTAGTCGGCGGGGCTATATTCGATCTGACAGGCCTGGACCTTTGTTTCTTGAAGCACAGACTCCTGGTAGTGCCATAGTGCCTGACCTGAGCTGTCCGGATGCTTGTAGAAGATATACACAGTATTGCCGATGGCGTCGGCGTGACTGAGGGAAGTGCACAGCGCCACCTGGTCCACAGGGGTGCACCTGGGTGTTGAAACAGCGGTTGCCGTAAACGTGCATGACGTACGGTTATCCCAGCTGTGTTCTGCATCGATGTAACGGATAACTCCCAGCTTGGCCTGCACGCCCTCTCCGGGTTCGGGAATCCGTGTGGACACAATGAAAAAGTCACCGCCCTCCATCGCATGGGTATGCCAGTGGTGATTGAGGGTGGGGCGCTTCCATCCCTGTTGGCATCGCCAGTTTCCTGTATCCGCTTCCCGGCGCCAGATCAAGGTCCGCTGGCTATGGATACTGATCAGGATGTCCGGGTCAGTCCGGCTGAATTTGACATCCAGGACAGGATATTTCGGCACGGGAATCAGGGATTTCCTGTGCCAGGCTCCCGCGTTCCAGGCATGCAGCATCAGGGTTGCACCCTCATTGCCCGTTTGGCAAATGACAGCCAGCCAGCGCCCACAGGGGCTGAAGGTGATGCGCCGGAAAGAAGCTGTGTCTGCATGAATGAAGGGAGCGGGGGCCAGGCCCAGTTGTTGCGACTGGATCAGGTGCCGGTGCTGGCTGTAGTGCACCAGTGCGGACAAGAGACGAAAGCTTCTGTCCACCTGCTGCTGTAGCTGCTGCCTGGTGTCCGATGGCCGGGAGGCGAGCTGCCGAAGTTGGGCCTGCTGATGCAGCAGCTCCTGATGCTGGCAGTCCAGTACGGGCAGGAGCGGGCTTCTGGCAGCCTGCAAAAAGGGGCGGGCGCGACTGCTGTAACCGGCTGCCAGCAGGCGGCAGGGTACTTTTTGGTCAGCGGACAGGCTGTTGTACCAGTGAGCCAGGCGCAGACCCGTATCAGGCAGGCTGTCATACCAGCGGCGGCATACCAGGGCGCAGTTGCTGTGCTGCGAGAGCGGCACATATCCCAGTATCTTGTCGAGAATCTCTATGGGCAGACGCTGGGCGTGCGCCAGACTGGCGGGAGAAACCCGTTGCTGCCGTTCATCCTGCCTGGATTCAGGCGCGTGCGGCGCAGGTTCCGTTTCCTGCTCTTCCTGCTCTTCGTCTTCTTGCTCTGCTGTCAGCCCGGGTGCGGCGAGGGCTGTACCAGTCACAGATGAATGCCTCCCGGTTCCCCCTTGAGCCTGGGTGGTTACTTGCACAAATCTGTCACAGCCGTAGTGCTGACTGTAAAGGCACAGCCATAGCCCGTCCAGCGTGGCGCGCATGAGCGATACAGGCACTCCCAGGGCGATGCTGGCCTTTTGCGAGATTGTCCCCTTGCTGTCTGGTCCATAAATCCACAGACGTCCTTCCCGCCAGAGTGAGACCAGACAGTGACTGTCTGAGGGGGGAAGTAACCGGGCCTCGGGGCTGGGAGCACGGGCATCTTCTCTGGTGAATTGCGTTATTCGGCTCCAGCGGGCGCTGTGCCAGTGCCAGATGTCCAGCTGGTGATGCATCACCCTGACCAGGGTGCGGCCATCAGAAGACCACAGGA
>MPMQ01000066.1 GCA_002238585.1 Kistimonas sp. bin40
GCGGGGACGGTTTGTTATTGATGGCCTCGACCGCCAGAGTCGCGGATGTCCGGTTCACACTTTCTGGAGGGCGGCCATGGCCTGGTTGAATCTGTGGGGCAAGGGCGGAACGGGAAATCAAGAAGAACTCCTGCACAAGAATGACGAAATCAGGGAGAAAGGAGGCAGCGGGCTCTCAAAGGCTGCGGGGCGCGAGTGTGTCACGACCGCAAGATTGACGTCAACTGACCTTGGTTTTCCCTGCTGACGGAAGGGGGCGAGAAGGGCATTGGCAAGGTGCTCTTCTCCTCACTGGCCGGAGGCTGATCGAAACAAGGATTGCAGCGGAATGCTCATCAGTTTTTCGTCTGCCACATCTTCCGGCTCTATCCACCTTGTCTGGGCAGGAGGCTGCCGTCAGATAGTGTCGTGCATGATCCGTCAGCGCGGCCTGGAGTGCGTGGGCGGTGTCAGTACCTGCGCCGGCGTTGGAGCTGGTGGTGGCGGTGGGTTCTGCCCGGGCGTATTACAGGGGCTGTCGCGGGAGCGGGTGGTTGTATTGTCAGGGGCCCGGCTCGCCGGTGAAGTCAGGAGGGCAGTCAAGGCGTGTGGCAGCAGGAAGCCACCACAGCGATGCGCAAGAGTACGCCTGGGTGGCTCTCACACAGAACCCGATCCCCCGTCTTTCAGGAGGGGATCTCATGATTCTGGATTCCCCCTCGGCGGGGGAGTACCAAGGGCCTCTTCTGCGCACCCCGCGTTGTAGCGGGAGAACAGGGGGACAACTCGACCACACGCGAGCTTACGCCTCTTGTGTACCCTATGAGCTGTACCTTGCAAGCCCGCCCCGGCCATTCAGAGGAAGCCCTGTATAGCCTGAAGAAGCAGGATCCGGCTCTGGATTTTGTTCCGCCAGATGGTGCGGTTTTGCTGGACTCACTCATCGAGGACATCAATAGCATGGATCGCAAGAAGATTGGCTATCCTCGGATATTCCTTCCAGGGAGCCCGGTACAGGCAATACTGGGCCTTTTTATTCATGCGGTTGGCATCGGCGCCCTTGCTCAATAGAAAATCCACCATCTTCCAGCGCTCGTTCACAACCGCCTCGTAGAGGGGAGCATTGCCTTCTCCGTTGGAAGCATCAACATCAGCTTCCTTGTCCAACAACAGCTTGGCTATATTCACTCCTCCATGTGTGGCCGCCCAGTGCAGGGGAAACTCCTCTTCTTGATTCTGGGCATTGACATTAGCGCCCCTGTCCAAAAGAAAACGGACTACCTCCATGTTTCCACCCACGACAGCCCAGTGCAGGGGAGAATTGTCGTATGTATCCGGGATATTGACGCAAGCATTTTTATTCATAAGAAGAGTGATTATTTTCATATGCCCTTTCCCCGCAGCCAGGTGCAGGGGGCACCCTTTGTATGGAGAGAAAGCATTGACATCGGCGCCCCTGTCCAGAAGAAGATCGACTATTTCCGTATGTTCCTGCACTGTTGCAAAGTGCAGGGCAGATTCGTGGTCTTTAGTCGCGGCATTGATATCAGCACCCTTGTCCAGAAGAAGGTTGACCATCCCTCTATGCCCGTTCTCCGCAGCCAGGTGGAGGGGGCACCCTTTGTATTGAGCCCAGGCATTGACATCGGCGCCCCTGTCCAGAAGAAGATCGACTATCTCCGTATGTTCATGCCTTGTTGCCGCGTGCAGGGCAGCCCCGAAGACTCGAGTCTTGGCATTGATATCAGCACCCTTGTCCAGAAGACGGTTGACCATCTCTATATCCCCCTGCGTCGCAGCCAGGCTCAGGGGATCCTCGTGGTACTGACCAAGGGCGTTGGCATCAGCACCCTTATCCAGCAGCAATTTGGCCATCTCTCTCTGTCCGTTGGTTACAGCCAGGTGCAGGGGAGTATTTTTGTCTTCATTCCGGCCATTGATATCAGCCCCCATGTCCAGCAGAAGCTCGACCATCTCCTTCTGATCTTTCGCCATGACCAGGTGCAGGGGCGAGGTCTTTTCATCCTGTGGTCCGGTGAAAGGAGCCGTCAGGGAGAAAGAGGGGGGTTGCGTATTCAGCAGCCACTGCGTCAGAGAAGTTATCCCGTTGGATATAGCCAGATACAGCAGGCTATGTCCCTGGCGGTCCTGTCGCTGCGCCAGGGTGCTGAAGGGATAGGTTTCGCCGGACAGGAGTCTGAACTCGCCGGCCTTCGAATCCAGCGATTTCAGGAAATTGGCTATTTCGCTCTGCTGTTCCCGGGATGGTGCCTGCTTTCCTCCGGCATAATTCAAAAGCGTTTTAGCCAGACGATTTAGAATATTCCTGGCCCGGGTTCTGTCCGCAGCGATATGGCCGTTGTCAGGCGTGGTTTCTTTTGGGGGCCGGAGCTCCACCAGCTTTTGATCCTGCTTGCAGCGGAGGTGCGAAGGCGGGTCCTGGCTGAATATCTGCTTGTAGCGCGGGGCCTTGCTGGCCGCAATGGCAGCAACCTGCGAGGCTAGCGCCCCGTGTAGACCGTGCGGGGACGGTTTGTTATTGATGGCCTCGACCGCCAGAGTCGCGGATGTCCGGTTCACACTTTCTGGAGGGCGGCCATGGCCTGGTTGAATCTGTGGGGCAAGGGCGGAACGGGAAATCAAGAAGAACTCCTGCACAATAATGACGAAATCAGGGAGAAAGGAAGAAGCAGGCTCTCAAAGGCTGCGGGGCGTGAGTGTGTCACGGTCGCAAGATTGACGTCAACTGACCTTGGTGTTCCCGCTGACCCAATGCGCGGCAAGCCCCGTCCTTCAGGACGGGGAGGATGTCAATGAAGGGCACCTGAAGGGGCATTGGCAAGGTGCTCTTCTCCTCACTGGCCGGAGGCTGGCCGACACAAGTGTGGCATTGGAATGCTCATTGGCCCACCTTCTGAGGGCTTGCCAGTGAGCAGCCTGCAGAGCCTGGAGAAGGTGGAGCCGGTTCTGGTACACATTGTTTCAGTCAGGCAGAGGCGTGGCGCGCGTTTACGCGGGGCTGTGATCAGCACCCCTTTGCAGAAGAAGTTCGATTATATCCTCCCTGTTATACCGCCGGGCCCATGCCAGCGGAGTAATGTCTTCGTCACTCCGGGCGTTGGGATCAGCCCCGTGGTCCAGTAAATGCTCAACTACATCCTTGTGGTCGCCAAGAACAGCCCAATGCAGAGGCGTGAATCCCCAGAAATCCGTAACACAGACATCAGCGCCTTTGTCCAGAAGATGCTTGATCACTTCGTGGTCTCCCAGCTTTGCAACAGCCCAGAGCAGGAGGGGGGTGAGTGTAGTCCGGACATTGACATCAGCACCCCGGTCAAGAAGAAGATGGGCTATCGTCCGGTGCCCGGCGGTGAGAGCCCGGTACAAGGGCGTTTGACCTTTGTTATTCAGGGCATTGATATCTGCCCCCTTGTCCAGAAGACGCTCGACTATTTTGCTGTGAGCCTCTTTGCTGTGAGCCTCTTTGCTGTGAGCCTCTGCCTTTCTGTGAGCCTCTACCACAGCCAGGTGCAGGGGCGATTGGCCACTGGAATCTCTGGCGTTGACATCAGCCCCGCTGGCCAGCAGCAGGCTGATGGCCTCCGGCTTTCTATGAGCCTCTACCACAGCCAGGTGCAGGGGCGATTGGCCACTGGAATCTTTGGCGTTGATATCAGCCCCGCTGGCCAGCAGCAGGCTGATGGCCTCCGCCTCGGCGTTCTCTGAGGCGCTGTGCAGAGGCGAGCATCCCAGGCTGCCCTGTGCCCTGACATCCGCACTATGGGCCAGGAGAAGCTCCATTATTGCGGTATGTCCAGAGGCCGCTGCCCGGTGCAAGGGGGTCGTGCAGCCTGGACCCTGGGCATTGACATCAGCACCGACATCAGCACCATAGGCCAGAAGAAGTTGGGCCATCCTTAGCTGGCCGTCGCTGCAGGCCAGGTGCAGTGGCGTCTCTTCGTACGCATCCGCAGCCTTGGCATCAGCACCATGGGACAGAAGAAGTTGGGCTATCTCTGTCTGTCTATTGATGACAGCCACGTGCAAGGCGGTCCGGTCACCCCTGGTCAGGGCATTGACATCAGCGCCATAGGCCAGAAGAAGTTGGGCTATCTCTATCTGGCTGGGGGTGTGGGCCAGGTGCAGCGGAGTCTCTTCGTACACAGTCAGGGCGTTGGTATCAGCACCATGGGACAGAAGAAGTTGGGCCATCTCTATATGCCGAAAAATGACAGCTTCGTGCAAGGGGGTCGCGCCGTCCCTGCCCTTGGCATTGACATCAGCACCCTTGTTCAGCAGAAGCTCGACCATCGCCCTCTGTTCGTTGGCGGCAGCCATGTGCAGGGGCGTATCGCCGTTTTCATTCCGGCCATTGATATCAGCCCCCTGGTCCAGCAGAAGCTCGACCATCTTCTTCTGTTCGTTCGCCACCGCCAGGTGCAGGGGCGAGGTCTTTTCATCCTGTGGTCCGGCGAAAGGAGCGGTCAGGGAGGAAGGCGAGGGTTGCGTATTCAGCAGCCATTGCGTCAGAGGAATCACGTCGTTGGATATAGCCTGATACAGCAGGCTCTTCCCCCGGCGGTCCTGTCGCTGCGCCAGGGTGCTGAAGGGATCCTCTTCGCCGGGCTTGAGCCTGGACGCATTTGTCAGCTGGTCCAGCCGTTCAAGGAAACAGGATATTCCGCTCTGCTGCTCCCGGGACGGTGCCTGCTCTCCCCCTGCATGATTCAAAAGAATTTCAGCCAGAAGATGTCGCGCTTCCTCGGGGTGGAATCCGTCTGCCGCGCCAGGGCCGTTGTCAGACGTGTTTTCTTTTACAAGTGAGCGCCCCTGGTCCATGAATTGCAGAAAAGCGCGGAAGCCGAGTATCAGATTTTCATCGTCCTTGTCGTAGCGGTCTGAGGTCGGGTTCTGGCTGAGTTTCTGCGTCGAGCGCAGGGCTTCGGCCGCAAGGATAGTGGCAGCCTGCGAGGCTGCCTGCTCTCTCAGGCCGCGCGGGGACGGTTTGTTACTGATGGCCTCGACCGCCAGAGTCGCGGATGTCTGGTTCACACTTTCTGGAGGGCGGCCATGGACTGGTCGAATTTGCGGGGCAAGAGGGGGAAGGGGAATCACGGAGATCTCCTGCAAAAAACGTCGATATCAAAAATCAAGTAGGAGGCGGGCCTTCAGGGGAGGCGGGGCGCAGTCTGCCACGCGGGGCAATCAGACGTCAACTGACTTTTATTTTGCGTGCCGGCCCACAGGAAGCATTGGTAAGCTTCGCTTTTGATCACTGGTCGGAGACTGCCCGAAACAAGGATTGCAGCGGAATGCGCATCAGATCTTCTTCTGAAATGTTCTGCTGGTCTATCCACTGGGTAGCTGTAGGCGGGCAGGAGGGCGGTGTCAGGTCCGACAGGGCGCCATGATTCAACGCACTCAATGCTGCGGGGGCGGCACGCGGGCGTGGCAGTGCTGAATTTGGCAGTGCCGGTGCGTCTGTCTGGTGCGTGCGAACGGCAGCGGCCGTGACGGGCGGTAACGGCCGCATGCCTGGGTGCCTGGCGTCTATCCGTATGGGGGCAGCACCTGTCGCAAGGCAATGGCTCCCGGGGAAGGGCATTTCTGCCGGCCGTTCCCGGTTATGGGGGTGGGTGATGAGATGTTTCAGCATGTTGTCTTTACGTGCAAAGCTCCGCCCACAGCCCTCCAGGTGGCATACGAAGGGGCGCTTCTTGTCATGAAAGACAAGCTGGTGTCTGTTCCGGTGGACGCGTTGCCTGAAACGCTGCGCGCAATTTTCCACAGGGCAGGCGAAAGGGCGTGCGCGGGTGTGAACCAGAACATGTGCCTGCATTGCCGTTTTTCTCAGAAACCGCTTGCCACAGGTTTCATACGGGCAGGGAAATGGCATGTCTGCCGTATGTTTTTTCATATGCCGCCTGTGTTCTGGTTTTCCTCTGAACGCGGCAGTGCAGTCGGGCCATTCACAGAGAAAAGGTTTCTCCCCAGTATGTATCTTGATGTGATACGAAAAGGCTCTGTTGCGGGTTAAATATTTTCCGCAGTCGGCGTACGGGCAGAGGAGCCGTTTTTTCTTGTGGTACGCATCCGGGTGAGGCGGGGCCTGCCTTCTTGTTCTGGTGTGTCGTACAGCTGGCGTCCGGGGGGAGGGCCAGCGCAGCCCGGCAGGGGGGATGGCATGCTGAGCGACAGGGACGTTCGGGAAGCGCAATGGCCCGGCTTGCGTCCGGCTGCGCCGGCTTGTGCAGCGCTGAACCATGACTTGTCCAGAGGTGTGCAAGGGTTCGGGTTGCATGTTCAAGTTTGCAGTCCTCACAGGGACAAGCCCGGACGCCGGGGCATGTATGGATATTTTGTTCCGAAGCCGACCAATGTGTCAGCCGGGAGCCTGTATTCACGCTCATGGATGCCGCTTTCGGTAAGCAGTGGCGGGAAGGCCTTGTCCTCGCTTGTATCCTCCTCCTCCTCCCCGGAGGTTGACTGGCCGGCACGGCAGACCGGAGCTTTCCAGGGCTGCTTGCAAGACAAAGGCTTCCCGCCAGGATGGGGACGCACACCCGGTCTGGACCTGTGGCAGCATGGCCGTAAGTTCCCTGGGGAGCCTTCGCGTGCAGCGGCAGTTGCGCAGAAGGTGCAAAAGGGGGAGCGCAAACGGGGTGGTACAAGGCGACCGACGCTTGCGGTGAGCGAGTGAAAGCTGGGTTGTGCGCGCATTGTCAGCCTCCTGGGCAAGGCTCTGCCTGCCTGGGATGTTCCTCGTGTGTTGGAATGGATTGCCATTTCAAAGGCATTGGACTCAAAAAAAACTGGAGGACCCTGTCGGCATGTGGAAGCAGCCCGCAGATGGTTTTCCCAAGCCGATTCAAGACAGCAGGCACAGTCTTGGACAACCGCGTGCTTCTTTCTTTTCCTCGCCGTAACCATAGTGTCAGCAGTACGCGTGTCAGCAGCATGGCTGTCTGATGTCATGCCAGGTTGCGCTGTCCGACAGTATAAAAAGCGGGTGCCGGTGCCGGCTGCCGGTCTCGTGTCTCCCGGCTGTCCATCGAAGAGGAAAGGCAAGGGGCAGACCTGTCCACAACCCAGGGCGCCGGCTGGTGAATCCTCGCAGGAACCCCGCTCGATTTTCGGGGCGGGACAGGGGGCAGGCCGCGCATGGCGCAAGCCGTTAACAAGCAATGGCAGGTTCATCTGGCGCAAGGACGTGCGTGGCGGCTGGAATCTGTCGCCCAGAGTCTAGCCCTGACTTTGACTGCGTGCAGGAATTTCTGGTTGGGCTGAAGACAAGGCGTCCTGCCAGGGTTGTGCCGGGTCGGGAAAACGCACAGGCAGTAGCCGACAGGAATGGACAGTCTGGTTCTTTTCCCTCTCATCAGAGCACCGGTGCTCGTCTGCGGCTGATCGCCAGATGATGACGAGGGCCTGTTGTCATCAGGGATGCTGCCTGTGGACTCAGCGGCTGCTGTTTTTCAGGCATGCGAAGCCGGTGTGTGGCCCGGCTGCCAGCACCCAGTGCCTGAGCTGCTGAGCCGGAGGGGGCAGCATTATCTGGGCGGAAGGTCGGTTCTGGAAGGAAAATCGGCGGTGCGCAAGGTGGAGGTTGTCCCGCACCACCGGGTGGCAGTACAAATGTGGCGCTGAAGGGCACTTCGCGTTGCGGGGGGACTGTCAGGGCGGCTGTCCCGCTCAGGGAATTTTGTGTTTTCAGGATGAAAAGCGGGGGGTTCTTGTGTATTTTGGCCCCTGGCAGTTTTCGCCTGATGCTGTCACCTGATTGCATCAAGCCTGCTGATCCGGAGGGATTGCCTGTGACAGATGTGACACAAGAGGGTACTGCCGTCCCCCCGGAAACGGGTGCGGCCCCGGAGGAGCGTCCGCTGGCGGTGGTTGCCGGGCGCCCTTTGACCCGGTTACCCGATGATCTTTATATTCCGCCTGACGCCCTCGAAGTTTTTCTCGAAACCTTCGAGGGCCCTCTGGATCTGCTGCTGTACCTGATCAAACGCAACAATATGGACATTCTTGATATCCATATTGCAGGAATTACCCGTCAGTACATGGCTTATGTGGAGCTGATGCAGGTGTCCCGGCTGGAGCTGGCGGCTGAATATCTGGTCATGGCGGCGACACTGGCGGAAATCAAGTCACGCATGCTGCTGCCGCGCCAGAGTCAGGATGAGGATGAGGGCGAGGAAGTCGACCCCAGGGCCGAGCTGATTCGTCGGCTGCAGCAGTATGAACGCTTCAGGAAAGCGGCAGAGGATCTGGATGACTTGCCGCGCCTGCACCGGGAGATCTACCCCATTGTGCTGGAGCCGCCGGTGCTGACGCATGAGCCTGTGTATCCGGACATTGACTTGCAGGAAGTGCTGGTCGCCCTGGCGGAGGTGATGCGACGTCCGGACCTGTATGAACAGCATCAGGTGATGGCAGAGGCCCTGTCGACCCGGGAACGTATGTCCCAGGTGCTGGCACAGTTGCGAACCGATGCCTGCATCCCGTTCATCGCCCTGTACACCCGTGAGGAAGGGCGTCTGGGAGTGGTGGTGACTTTTCTTGCTGTGCTGGAACTGATAAAGGATTCACTGGTTGAACTGGTGCAGACGGAGTTCTGTGGTCCCATTCACCTCAAGGCTCGTGCAGGACAAGTGACAGGATAAGCGGATTGGAAAGACAGAAAGCGGGAGTGGAAACAGGAAATACGGGGGCGGCGGTAGCTGCGCTGACCCGGACGGCGTTTGGTGGCGAGCCGGTGGCATTGACCACCATAGTGGAAGCGGCTCTCATGACGGCGGGGCGTCCCCTGAACATGGAGCAGCTGGCGGCGCTGTTTGACGAGGAGCAACGGCCTGACAAGACTGCACTGCAAGCGGCGCTGACAGAGCTCAGTGGGCAGTGTGAAGGGCGGGGCTTTGAGATAAAGCAGGTGGCCAGCGGCTGGCGTTTCCAGGTGCGTCAGGAGCTGGCGCCCTGGGTGGGGAGGCTGTGGGAGGAAAAGCCGCAGCGTTACACCCGGGCGTTGCTGGAAACGCTGGCACTTATTGCCTATCGGCAGCCGGTGACCCGGGGTGAAATTGAAGACATTCGTGGTGTCAGCGTAAGCACTGCCATTGTCCGGACCCTGCAGGAACGGGAGTGGATACGGGTTGTGGGTCACCGGGATATTCCGGGTCGTCCTGCCATGTATGCGACCACCCGCCAGTTTCTGGACTATTTCAACCTGTCCAGTCTGGACGCGCTGCCGCCGTTGGCAGAACTGCGCGATCTGGATTTGGTGGCCAGGGAAATCGAAGGGGGTGATGGCACGGGGGCTGCCGCGTCGGCGGATGCGGAGACCGGAGCTGGGCAAACGGCGTCGGCGGCTGAGCTGCTGACGGTGGATGCCAGTCAGGCGTTCCAGGAGCAGGGCGAGGAGCGTATAGAGAAACTGTTTTCCGAGCTGGATGCCATGGAAGAAGGCCTGAAGATGGATTACTCCGATGGGTTGGATCACCCGGTGCCCGCGTCTGAGGCTTCTTCTACAGACGCGGTCGAGCCTTCGGCTCCGCTTTCTGTAGTTGGTCAGGCCGATCCAGCCGATCAAGCCGATCCAGCCGATCCAGCCGATCCAGCCGATCCAGCCGATCCAGCCGATCAAACCGATCAAACCGATCAAACCGATCAAACCGATCAAACCGATCAAACCGATCAAGAAAAGAGTCCTGAGCAAGGCTCTTCGCCAGAACAACACGAGCCAGCCGCCTCATGGAACGGAGCAGCGGACTTGTCAGACGAGGAGGATGACGACACCGACTGGGAAAACCGGGATGCGCTGTCGGACATAATGGACGAAATTTTCTCTCCCAAGGCAGAAGACGATGACCGGGAGTCGAGTGATCCGCTGCAAGGGCTGTGACGGCTTGGCGCCGGTGAAGTGCTTGCAGCAAAAATGCCGGGGTTGAGGTTTGCGGCCGACTGAACAGCCGGCAGTGCTCCCCAAGTGCCCTATGCCATCCGGCCCTCCAGAGGTGCTACCCCGTCTCTCCGGGCCGGGAAGAGTCGCGCAACGGCTCTTCCCGGCTTGGGTGTTGAAGAAAATCCTGCGAAGGGCGCACTGGTCCAGAACAATTCCATGCGCTGATCAGGAAAGGCAACTCACCCTTTTTGGCATTACAGAGGAAAAAAGTGAGTCAGTTGAAAGGCGTTTCTGATTGAAATAGACCAGCTATGCGATGGTGGCATCTACCCGGTTTGATTCAGCCGCGCCAGAAAAAGACCGGTAAGTGAAGCGCCGGGATAGCGTTTACCCGTCCTGCAATCAATACAGTCCCGGTATAAAAGCGCATCGCTGCACAGCGGCAAGGGGGCTTGTCGCCGGGCCGCTCATACCAGCTATTCCACAACACATGGACATTGCAGCGGTTGAGGTGAGCGAAAACGGGCAGTCGCAAGTCATGGCCTGCGAGCCGGGCCGGACCCGGGCACGCACTGGCGCATGAACAACAACAAGAACAAGGCCCGCCGGAGGCGGGCCGCAGCAGAGCGCGCGCGTGGCGCGGCACCATCAACTGGCTTGTTTGTTCTTGTTCCTCTTGCGTTCGCTCTCCGTCAGCCAGCGCTTGCGCAGCCGTATATGGGCGGGCGTGACCTCTACCAACTCGTCATCATCAATAAATTCGAGTGCCTGTTCCAGAGTGTGAAGCACCGGCGGGGTCAGCAGAATGTTTTCGTCTGTGCCGGCGGCTCGAATGTTGGTGAGCTGTTTGGCGCGAGTCGGATTGACCGTCAGGTCGTTGTTGCGGTTATGCAGGCCGATCACCTGACCTTCGTACACCGCTGTATTGGGCTCGATAAACAAGCGCCCCCGCTCCTGCAAACTGAACAGGGAATAGCCCAGCGCCTTGCCGGTCACCATGGAAATCAGTACGCCGTTGGTGCGGCGTCCCAGTTCCGCCTCCTTGGCGGGGCCATAGTGGCTGAAAATCGAGGTCAGTACACCAGAACCGGAGGTCAGCGTCAGAAAGCGGGAGCGGAAACCGATCAACCCGCGTGACGGCATGATGAAATCCATGCGTATACGGCCCCGGCCGTCCGGCACCATGTCCTGCAGTTCGGCACGACGTTGCCCCATTTCTTCCATCAGCGGCCCCTGGTGGGCTTCGTCCACGTCCACGACCACCTGTTCAAAGGGCTCTTCACGCACCCCCGCATTCTCGCGCATCAGCACCCGCGGACGAGAGACCGCCAGCTCATAGCCTTCCCGCCGCATGGTCTCAATCAACACCGCCAGGTGAAGCTCGCCGCGACCCGAGACCAGGAATTGGTCGGCATCCTCACCGGGTTCCATGCGCAGGGCAACATTGTGGATCAGTTCACGCTCCAGCCGCTCGCGCAGATTGCGGGAGGTGACGAAACGGCCATCCTGGCCGCAAAATGGCGAATCATTGACCTGGAAGGTCATGGCAACAGTCGGCTCGTCGACAGAGAGCGGGGGAAGAGCTTCAACCAGGCCGGGGTCGCACAGGGTGTCGGAAATCTTGAGGCCATCAATGCCGGTAATGCAGATAATATCGCCCGCCTGCGCCTGTTCGGACTCTATGCGCTCCAGGCCGTGGTAGCCCATGAGTTTCTGGATGCGACCACTGCGCTCGTCACCAGCACGACTGATCAACTGCACGCTCGTGCCAGGTGTGATGGAACCGCGCTGAATGCGTCCTATGCCGATCACACCGGCGTAGCTGTTGTAGTCGAGCGCCGAGATCTGCATCTGGAAGGGACCGGCAGGGTCCACTTGCGGTGCCGGGACTGCCTGCGTGATCAGCTCGAACAGCGGTGTCATGTCGGCTGCCTGGCTGTCGGCACTGGCGCCGGCCGTCCCCTGCAGCGCCGAGGTGCAGATGACAGGAAAGTCCAGCTGCTCATCGGTAGCACCCAGACTGTCGAACAGATCAAAGACCTGGTCCATCACCCAGTCCGGGCGCGCGCCGGGGCGGTCCACCTTGTTGATCACCAGCAGTGGACGCAGCCCCTGCTCGAAGGCCTTGCTGGTGACAAAGCGCGTCTGGGGCATGGGGCCGTCTACGGCATCCACCAGCAGCAGCACAGAGTCCACCATGGACAGCACCCGTTCGACCTCGCCACCAAAGTCGGCGTGGCCGGGGGTGTCAACGATGTTGATGCGGTAGTCCTGCCAGTTGATGGCGGTATTCTTGGCCAGGATCGTGATGCCGCGCTCTTTCTCCTGGTCGTTGGAGTCCATGATGCGCTCGGTGCCCTGTTCCCGGCGTCCCAGGGTGCCGGACTGTTGCAGCAGCTTGTCTACCAGAGTCGTTTTGCCGTGGTCAACATGCGCCACAATGGCGACATTCCGAAGCTTTTCAATCACAGGAGGGGGCCTCTCGGGGTGGGCTGGGCATTCTGGGCGCAGCATGGAACTGTCTGGCTGGATCCAGCCGGGGGAACGCATTCTACCTGTAGTCATGCAAAAAGCGAAGTGTCGGCGTTTATTGGATGCCGGCCGCTGCCAGGGCGTCCAGCAGGGCCCTGTGGGTGGGGGCCGGCTGCCCCAGGCGCGCCGCCTGCTCCAGCAGCCAGCCATTGATCCAGCGCAGTTCGGTGGGGCTTCCCCGGCGTACGTCCTGCAAACTGGACGACAGATTGTCGCGGGTGTCCGCCAGCACTGCCAGAACGCTGTCCAGGAGCGGCTCTGCCTGGGTCTGTGGCGTTTGTTGCTGCGCTGCCGCCAGTATGTTCGCCGTTTCCTGACACAGGCTGCGCAGCTGATCGCGATGGCGAGCCTGCAGCAGGGCGCCGTTGCTGCAGTCGTGCAGTACAGTCATGGCATTGATGGCGGCATTGATGGCCAGCTTGTCCAGCAGACGGCTGTGAATATCCTCCTGCAGGCGGACCTCCATGCCTTCGAGTCGGGTCAGGTCGTCGAGTGCGCTGGTGCCCCGTTGCTGTGCCACCTGATTGAAAGGGCCTGTCCAGGTGAGCCCATGGCCGGCGCGCTGCGTATGCAGCGGCGCGATCAGCCTGGCACCCTGGGTGCTGGCGGCGCCATAAATGGCCATATTCTGGCAGAGTTCGGTGACCTGTTGCTGGCTTCCCATGCCGTTTTGCAAGAGAACCAGACAGCTGTCGGAGTTGAGCTGGCTTTTGATCATCTGCACCGCCGCCAGTGTCTGGTGCGCTTTGACAGCCAGCAGCAAATGCGTGATGCGACGGGGGCGGCTGCTGTCTTCGATGGGGACCGGCAGTTGCCAGGTCTGGCCTTGCTCTGTGAGGCGCAGAACCGGGGTGCCGGCGGCCGCTGCCGGCCGCACCAGCAGTGTGCAGGGCTTGTGGTTGCGATGCAGCTGGGCGGCCCACAGGCACCCCATGGCGCCGGCACCCAGAATATGCCAGTGAATGGCGGTCATAACAGATTGTTTCCCCAGGAAAACTATGCGCATGGCCGGTTTTTCTGGCGCAAGTGTTGCAGTAGAATGCAGCACCGCGCACAGGGCAGCGCGGCGGGCATGTCACAACAGGCCCCGCCTCCCGGTACTGCGGAGGCACCACCGCCACCGGGAGTTGTGCGCCATGAACCGCACCCATTGTCATCATTCAGTCAGTTCTGTCAAATCTGATGCCAGGCTGTTGCCTCCGGTCACCTTGATGCAGCCGGAGCAGCTGGCCGCGTGTCTGACAGCGCCTGACGTGTTGGTCGTGGATGTCTGTAGTCCGACGGCCGGCGCGCGTCCCTGTATTCCTGCGGCGGTGTCGCTGGCGGGTCCGCAACTGCAGGCGGGCAGGCCGCCGACGCCGGGCGGTCTGCCCGCGCTCGCGTATCTCGAACAGCTGTTGGGCCATATGGGCTACCGCCCTGACTGCACCCTGGTGGTCTGTGACGACGAGGGCGGCGGCTGGGCCGGGCGTTTGCTCTGGACGCTGGATCTGATTGGCCATCGCAAACTGGCGTATCTGGACGGTGGTGTGCGTGCCTGGCGGGATGCGGGCCTGCCTTTGCAGCATCCGCCCCGCGCACCACAGCCAACCCGGACGCGGCTGCGCATTGAAAACCCCCAGGTGCGCATGACCGCCGAACAGATCATGGTCGCGCTGGCCGCGCAGCAGCAGGACCCGACCCGGGCGCTGGCGCTGTGGGATGCCCGTTCACCGGAAGAATTTGCCGGGCTGCGGCGTTCGGCCCGGCGCGCCGGCCATATACCCGGTGCGGTCAATTTTGAATGGACCCGGGCCATGGACCCGCAACGCAGTTGCCGCTTGCGTCAGGATCTGGCCGAGCAGCTGGAGGCGGTTGGTCTGGGTCCTGACCGGCCGCTGCTGACCTATTGTCAGGCGCATCATCGTTCGGGCCTGGCCTATATGGCGGCTCGCCTGCTTGGCTATGCGCATGTCAGTGCCTATGATGGCGGCTGGTCGGAATGGGGCAACCGTATGGATACGCCGGTTTTCACCCGGGGGCGGCGAGTGGGAATGGGACAACGTTGTGGATCCGCGGTTTACCACGGGCGGCAGCCAGTGACAGCGCGGTGGCTGCCGCTGCCGCTGGCGTGGCACTGCTTTGTCGTGTCTGGTTGTGTGTTTTATGTATTTTTTGTCACCCGTTGTTCTCACTTCACAGGGACGCGCATGAAAAAACAGCTTTTTATTGCCCTGCAACATCTGATTCCCCAGCACTTGTTATCCCGCCTGACCGGCCAGCTGGCTGACTGTCAGGTGCCGGCGGTCAAGGATCGCTTGATTCGCGCTTTTATCCGCCACTACGGCGTGAACATGGAAGAGGCGCAGGAGCCGGATCCCGCCGCTTACTGCAACTTCAATTCTTTCTTTACGCGACAACTGCAAGAGGGGGCACGTCCCTGGCCGCCCGCAGCTGACGTGCTGGCCAGCCCTGTCGATGGTGCGATAAGTCAGATCGGCACTGTGGACGCCGACAGCATTTTCCAGGCCAAGGGTCATGACTACAGCCTGACAGCCTTGCTGGGTGGTGATGAAAAGCTGGCGCAGGCCTTTCGTGGTGGCCATTTTGCCACTCTCTACCTGGCGCCGCGTGACTATCACCGGATCCATATGCCGCAGGACGGCCAGCTGCGCCAGATGATCCACGTGCCTGGACGTCTTTTCTCAGTCAACACGGCCACGACTGAGCGCATCCCGGGTCTGTTTGCTCGCAACGAACGGGTGGTGTGTCTGTTTGATACAGCGGCAGGTCCCATGGCGCTGGTACTGGTGGGTGCCATGATTGTGGCCAGTATAGAAACGGTGTGGCACGGGTTGGTGACACCACGGCAGCAGCAGTGCCAGACCTTCGGCTATGCACCCCAGGATCCGACGCCGGTCCAGCTGGCACGTGGCGAGGAGATGGGGCGGTTCCGGCTGGGGTCGACGGTGATTATGCTGCTGGGGCCGGATCAGGTGCGCTGGGAAGCGGGTCTGGCCGCCGGCCAGGCCGTGCGGCTCGGACAATCATTGGGCACACCGGTGCCAGAGGCTGCGACCTGTGAATGATGATGCACAAGAGGATCTGGCGTTTGGTCTCCACGCCGTTGAAGCCGTGCTGGAGGCGCAACCGGAGCGTATCCAGACGCTCTGGTGCCAGAAGGGGGTACGCAACCGGCGGCTGGAGGCGTTGGTGGAACGGGCGCGTGCCGCCGGTATCCGGGTCCTGTTTGAAAGCGCTGACAGCCTGAACCGCCGGGCGGGCGGTGTGCATCAGCGGGTAGTGGCGCAGGTGCAGGCGGCTCCGGTATACCGGGAATCTGATCTGCCAGGCCTGCTGGACAAGATGACCGAGCCGCCTTTGCTGCTGGTGCTCGATGGTGTGACCGACCCGCACAATCTGGGTGCCTGTCTGCGCTCAGCCGATGCAGCGGGTGTCCATGCGGTCATAGTGCCGCGCGCACGTTCGGCACCGCTCAATGCCACGGCCCGCAAGGTCGCCTGCGGCGCTGCCGACCGGGTGCCGCTGGTGACTGTGGCCAATCTGGCCCGCTGTCTGCGCTTTCTGAATCAACAGGGTATCGCCATAACGGGGGCCGCCGGTGAGGCCGGGCACAGGCTCTACGACGCCGACTTGCGGGGAGCTCAGGCATTGGTGATGGGGGCAGAGCAGGCCGGTTTGCGGCGCTTGACGCGCGAACACTGCGATCAGCTGGTGTGCATTCCCATGGCAGGGACGGTCAGCAGTCTGAATGTTTCCGTGGCCACCGGTGTTTGTTTGTTCGAGGCCCGACGCCAGCGTGAACAGATCGCACCGCAGGAGCCAGGCTAGCCTGTGTCAACGTTTGCTCAGGGCCGCTATCTCTCGTAGCAGGCCCTTGTGCTCCTGTTGGGCGGAGGTCATTTCCGTCATGAAGTTCTTGAACTTGTGGTTGTCACTTTCCACAGCTGCCTGTATCTCTTCACAGAATGAAAGGACTATGGCGTCGGCCGTGCGTATGTCGTTGTAGCTGACCTTTCTCTGGTTGCTACCCATTTGTCGGCCAGGAAACACGTAGTCCAGCCAAGCGGCATCCGAGCCGCCCAGCGCATTGTCGGCGTCGGCAACCTGACCTTTCAATGCCACCATGGCGTCTTTGACCTCCTGTATTGCCGGCTTCAAGTCACCCCAGTACATCCGTAGGCTGGCTGTTTGCTTACCCGGATTGGAAATATCGGCATGACTCTCAAGAAAAACCTTTGCTTCTTGCCAGACTTTCTGCAGATGAGCGATTTTCCCGGCACGTTTCGTGCTCGCACTAGCGATGCCTTCGCTTTCCGTCAGTCGTGCATCGGTGTAATCCTGCAGAATGCCGGCAAGGATATTGAAAGCATCTGGAGAGGCGTTACGTGAAGCCTTGCTGAATTGCTGGCGTTGATGTTCCGGGGCTTTCTCCAACAACTGTCTGGCCAGCGGGCGTCCCTTCAGCAGGGCCGCGCCCGCCGTATCCACGCCCGGAATCGGCTTTTCTTCGCCTGGTTGACCCGGCCCCTTCGGATCGGACAGCCCCGGCCCGGCTGGGCTCCAGGGTGATATGGTGTGGGGACCAAACAGACCTGCGGCTTTCATCAAACACACCCCCTCTCTGAGCTTGGTGGGTACCGGGTTCGCAGGCCTGGCAATGCCAGCACTGGCCTGCGAACTCTGCCATCACGCGCACGCCCTCCTGCTTGCCCCTGTCCGGGAACCGAGCCTGCCCAGGGTTTCATACACCGTTCGAAACACAGAACGAAGGCCGCGCCGGACAAAGACGAACAGCGACCTCTGTCGCGCCCCACCGAGTTGCTCTATGGGCCTGCGGACTTCTATAAAAAATGCCTTCCGTACCTGTACGGGCTGTTAGCTGGTGATCCGTGTATCATCCGGAGCGCCTGCTGAAAGTAAGTGCTTGCTGGCGCAAATCCTTGTTTTCTTCGCGGGCGGCTCCCAACAGTGTCATCTTGTCCTTGAACACTTGGGTCCCCTCATCTGCGTACACCTGGTGGCTGCCACAAAAATTGTTCATAACAGCATCGGCTGCTGTCACATCGTCGTAGCTGACA
>MPMQ01000067.1 GCA_002238585.1 Kistimonas sp. bin40
CACGGCTGCTGGATCTTGTGTACGCATGTCGACAGCCTTCGTGGGGACAGACAAAGCTTTTTGTCACTGAGTGGATGCGGAAGTGGTCGTTGAGATGACTGGCTTTTGCGAACGCATGGCTACAGCCGTCATGCGGACAGACAAAGGGTTTTTCTTCTGAGTGAACAGCACGCAGGTGGTGTGCACGGCGGCTGGATCTTGTGAATGCATGTCGACAGCCTTCGTGGGGACAGACAAAGCGTTTTGTCACTGCGTGGGTGCGCAAGTGGTTTATCAGGTTGATGGCTTTTGCGAACCAATATCCGCAGTTTTTCTGCGGACAGACAAAGCGGCTTTGGGGTGTATGAACAACACCCAGGTGGTGTGACGCAGTGCCCGATTGCGCGAACGAAGTCAAGCAGCCTTCACGCGGCCAGCCAGACTTCTTTCCAGTATGCGTCCTCAGGGGGTTGTGCAGGTAACTGGGAGACCTGAACGGCCTGGCGCGGTTGCGAGAAGGGCCGAGCACAGGAGCGGCTGTTTTTCGGCGGGAGCTGCGTCCTGCCTGCCGAGCCTCTCCTGTCACAGGTTCTGATGTGAAAGTGCGGGGACTTGTGGGCGAGCGCAGCATGGGTTTGTCCGATGGATGTTGTCAGGCGTTGGAGCTGGAGTCTGTCTTGTTTATCCGCTCTTGTGACCAAATTGTCATTTTGATCAGGTGTGTTGCCGACCGACATCTGTGGTGACTGCTGCCAGGTGACGGCAGCAACTGCCGGGCCTCGGGTGTTGGAGTAAGACAACAAGTGCAATGGACTGAAGGTTCAGCGGAGACGCAGCTGTCTTTTTCGCCGGGGACGAGCTGTTTTTGTTCAGAGCCAGGAGCGGTTTTCTTTCCTTTTCGTGTCGCAGGGTTGGCCGACCGGGAATCTGTTGTGCTGGTGGCTGGTGGGTGTTGTAAACAATGCCGCCGGCACCCGGGCACCAACACGACAGCGTCTTCCTTTGTGGCAAATGGTGACTCCTCCCTGGATCGGCAGGGCCTCCGGGACATGGGTGGCAACAAGACCGCTTGTCGGTGTGCCTGTGCCGGTGTTTTTTCCGGGCAGTTTTCAGGGCGCAGCGTCGCTTGCCTGTTGCAGACGAATGCCTGTGGCGCCTGTCTCTGGCTGGCCGCTGGGGCTGGTGGCCGCTGGGGCTGGTGGCCGCTGGGGCTGGTGGCCGCTGGGGCTGGTATGAGTACTGTTGCATTAATTGTCGCGCCTGGCTCCGTTGTGGGTTCCCAGATGCCTCTTGAGGTGATGGGATTGAGTGAACCGTTTTGAGCAATGCTCGTGCGGACAGACAAAGAGTTTTTTGCCCAAATGGGTGCGCAAGTGTACCTCCATGTTTCCTGAGCGTGCGCATGAATGCCCACAGTCTTCCCAGGGACAGACAAAGGGCTTTTTGCCCGAATGGGTGTGCCGGTGGCGTGTCAGACTGCTGGAGTGTCTGGATGCATGGCGACAGCCTTCATGGGGGCAGACAAAAGGTTTTTTTCCTGAGTGGATGCGCAAGTGCTGGCTCAGACGGTCTGATCGTGTGAACGCATGGTTACAGCCTTCATGTGGACAGACAAAGGGCTTTTCGCCGGAGTGGGCGCGCCGGTGGAATGTCAGACTGTTGGAGTGCTTGAACGCATGGCGACAGCCTTCATAGAGGCAGACAAAAGGTTTTTCTCCTGAGTGGGTGCGAAAGTGCTCGCTCCGATGGTGTGGGCGTGCAAACGCATGGTTACAGCCTTCATACGAGCAGACAAAAGGCTTTTCGCCGGAGTGGGTGCGCCGGTGGTATCTCAGATTGCTGGATTGTCTGAAGGCCCGGCGACAGCCTTCCCAGGGGCAGGCAAAAGGTTTTTTTCCTGAGTGGATGCGGAAGTGGTCGTTCAGGTGGTTTGATTGTGCGAACGCATGGTTACAGCCTTCATGCGGACAGACAAAACGTTTTGCTCTGGAGTGAACCGCCCGCAGGTGGTATGACAGACCGTCCGGTTGCACGAACCAATATCCACAGTGTTCCTGCGGACCGACACGGGAGCTGTGGCTGGTATGAACAGTACGCAGGTGGTGTGACGCAGTGCTGGATTGAGCGAACGAAGAGTCGCAGCCTTTACCTGGACAGACATAGGGCTTTTCTCCGGGGTGAACCGCACGCAGGTGGCGTGTCAGACCGTAGAATTGTGCGGACACATAGAGACAGCCTTGATGAGGACAGACAAAGGGCTTTGCTTTTGTGTGGGTCGTGCGCCGGTGGTATGTCAGACCGCTGGATTGTCTGAACGCATGGCGACAGCCTTCATAGGGGCAGACAAAAGGTTTTTCTCCTGAATGAATGCGCAAGTGGTCGTTCCGGTGGCTGGCTTGTGCGAACGCATGGTTACAGCCTTCATGCGGACAGACAAAAGGTTTTTCTCCTGAATGAACAGCACGCAGATGGTATGTACGGCCGCTGGACCTTGTGAACGCATGTCGACAGCCTTCGTGGGGACAGACAAAGCTTTTTTTCCCGGAGTGGGTGAGCAAGTGGCTGGCCAGGTTGACTGCTTTTGCGATCCAGTATCCACAGTTTTCCTGCGGACAGACAAAGGGGCTTTTGGTGGTGTGAGAAGTACGCAGGTGGTGTAACAGGGAGCTCGATTGCGTGAACGAAGAGTTGCAGCCTTCACGTGGACAGCCAAAGGGTTTCTCTCTGGTATGAGTCCTGAGGTGGTTTTTCAGGTAGCTGGGGGCCCTGAACGACCTTGGGCAGTTGTGATAAGGGCAGAGCAGTGGAGCGGCTGTTTGACGACGGGAGTGGCGTCCTGCATGCCGAGCCTTTCCTGTCACTGGCTCTGCTGTGGAAGTACGGGCACTTGTGGGCGGGTGTAGCATGGGCTTGTCCGATTGATGTCATCAGGCGTTGGAGCCTGGAGTCTGTCTTGTTTATCCGCTCGTGTGACCAGATTGTCATGTTGATCAGGCGGTTGCTGACCGACATCTCTGGTGACTGCTGCCAGGTGACGGCAGTAACTGCCGGGCTTCGGGTGTTGGAGCAAGACAGCCAGCGCCATCGACTGAAGCTGCTGCGGGTGTGCCATTGTCTGTTTGTGCCGGGGGTGCGCTGTTCGGGTTCAGAGCAAGGAGCCGCTGGCGTTCCCTTTCGTGTCGCAGGGGTGGCCGAGCGGGAATTTGTTGTACTGGTGGGTGTTGTAAACAATGCCGCCAGACACCCGGGCAATAACACGACAGTAGATTGCTTTTGGCTGAGCGGTGACTCCTCCCTGGATCGGCAGGGCCTCTGGGACATGGGTGCGAACGGGGGCGCGCTGGTGCGGTTTGAGTATCTGGTGTCCTGTGACGCTGTTGGCAGGTTTGTGGTCCGGGTAGTCACAAGACCGCTTGTCGGTGTGCCTGTGCCGGTGTTGTTCCCGGACGGATTTCAGGACGCAGAGTCGCTTGCCGGTTGCAGACCAATGGCCATGGCGCCTGTCTCTGGCCGGCCGCCGGGGCTGGCATGAGTGCTTTTGCATCACTATTTGTTCGAGGTCCTGGCAGGAACCGGCGCCAACTGACGCGGTATGGCGACGCTGGTGCATTTTTAAAGCAAGGAGCTGCAGGAAGCGCCTGTCACATTCCGGGTAATGACAGACATGGGGTCGCCTTATGCCATGGACCTGCAGATGCGTTCTCAGAGTGTCTGTGTGGCTGCCTGTTGCGCCGCTGTGGCTCCGGGCGTCGGGACAGGCTGATTGCGCATCGGATACCTGTGTGAGGGAGGTCAAGGTTTTTTTTCCCCGGAAGCGTTTTTCTCTGCTGTGAGTTTTCAAGTGCCTTGTGCGCTGAGTGAATTGAGTGAAACGTTTTGAGCAGTGCTCGTGCGGACAGACAAAGGGTCTCTCTTGTGCGTGAACGCGTAAGTGGCTTGTCAGGGCGCCAGCTTGTGTGAACGCATAGCCACAGCCTGTCTGTGGACAGACAAAGGGTTGTTCTCCTGCGTGAAGCGCACGCAGGTGGCGTGTCAGACCGTAGGACTGTACGGACGCATAGCGACAGCCTTTATAAGGACAGGCAAAGGGCTTTGCTCCTGTGTGGGTGGTGCGCCGGTGGTACGTCAGACCGCTGGATTGTCTGAACGCATGGCGACAGTCTTCCCAGGGGCAGACAAAAGGTTTTTCTCCTGAGTGAATGCGGATGTGGTCGTTCCGGTGGCTGGGTTGTGCGAACGCATGGTGACAGCCTTCATGCGGACAGACAAAAGGTTTTTCTCCTGAATGAACAGCACGCAGATGGTATGTACGGCCGCTGGACTTTGTGAACGCATGTCGACAGCCTTCGTGGGGACAGGTAAAGCTTGTTCTCCCTGAGTGGGTGAGCAAGTGGCTGGCCAGGTTGACTGCTTTTGCGATCCAATATCCACAGTTTTCCTGCGGACAGACAAAGGGGCTTTGGGGGGTGTGAGAAGTACGCAGGTGGTGTGACAGCGAGCTCGATTGAGTGAACGAAGAGTTGCAGCCTTCATGTGGACAGCCAAAGGGTTTCTCTCTGGTATGAGTCCTGAGGTGGTTTTTCAGGTAGCCGGGGCCCCTGAACGACCCTGGGCAGTTGTGATAAGGGCAGAGCAGTGGAGCGGCCGTTTGACGACGGGAGCGGCGTCCTGCATGCCGTGCCTTTTCGGTCACTGGCACTGATGTGGAAGTACGGGGACTGGTGGGCGGGTGCAGCATGGGCTTGTCCGATGGATGTCGTCAGGAGTCAGAGTCTGGAGTTTGCTTGTTTATCTGCCCTTGTGACCATCTTGTCATTTCGATCAAGCCTGTTGCTGCCCGGCATCTCTGGTGCCTGCTGCCAGGTGACGGCAGCAACTGCCGGGCTTCGGGTGTTGGAGTAAGACAGCAGTGCCATCGACTGAAGGTTCAGCGGATGCGCAGCTGTCTTGTTCGCCGGGGACGAGCTGTTTTTGTTCAGAGCCTGGAGCGGGTTGCTTTCCCTTTCGTGTCGCAGGGTTGGCCGATCGGGAATTTGTCGTGCTGGTGGGTGGTGGGGGTGTAAACAATGCCGCCGGACACCCGGGCAATAACACGACAGTAGCTTGCTTTCGGGTGAGCGGTGGTTTTTCTCTGGATCGGCAGGGCCTCTGGGACATGGGTGCGAACGGGGACGCGCTGGTGCAGTTTGAGCATCTTGTGTTCTGTGAGCCTGTTGGCAGGGTTTTCGTCAGGGCACAAACAAGACCGCTTGCCGGTGTTTGTGTGCCGGTGATTTTTCAAGGCAGGTAGCAGTGTGCAGGGCCGCTCGCCTGTTGCAGACGGACGGTGATGGCGCTTTTCATGGGCCAGGCGTGGCACCTGGTGCTGGGGTGTGTGCGTTTGCATCAATCTTTGTTCGAGGCCCGCGCCGGGACAGACGCCCGCTTGCTCGCAGGTTGTGGTGCGCAGGTGTTTGTTCAGCGCGGGAGACCGCACAACGCGGTGGTTATGTTCAGGCTGATGGCAGCCAGGGGGCCTCCTGGCGTGAGGGGGATACAGATGGCTGTTGAGAGTCTCTCCATATCTGAATGTTGTGCCGCACGCGTGCCGGGCGCGGGGATATGCTGATTTTGCATTGTGTGCTCCTGCGAAAGACAACAAGCCTCTTTTTTCCCTGAATCGTTTTTGATGGCGGTCTGGACTGTAACGGGGCAACTTTGTTCCGCAGTGGCCGCGCAGGTGTCTTTTCAGGTGGGAGGCCTGTCCGAAGGATCGTCCACAGCTTTGCTGTGAGCAAACAAAGAGTTTGCCAAGGGCATGAACAGAACGAAGGTGGTATGTCAGACCGATGGGGTGTGCAGACGAATATTCACAGCCTTCCAGTGCACAAACAAAGGGTTTTTCTCCTGAGTGGGCGCGCTGGTGTCTGTGCAGATGACTGGATTGTTGGAATGAATATCTACAGCCTTCATGCGGACAGATAAAGGGTTTTTGATGGGTATGAACAACACGAAGATGGTATATCAGGCTATTGGATCTTGCGGCCGAGTATTCACAGCTTTCATGTGGACAAAAAAGGGGTTTTTCTCCTGAGTGGCGGCGCTTGTGTTTTTTGAGCTCGCTTGATTGTGCACACGAATAGCTACAGCCTGGCTGTGGACAGACAAAGGGTTTTGCTCCTGAGTGGACGCGCAAATGTAGTTTCAGGTTGTCCTGGCGTGCAGACGTATGTCCACAGTTTTCATAGGGACAACCAAAGACTTTCTTTCCGGAGTGGACGTGCAAATGTCTGCTCAGGCATCCTCGCCGCGGGAATGCATGCTTACAGTTTTCATAGGGACAGACGAAGGGTTTTTCTTTGGCATGAACAGCACGCAGGTGGTTTTTCAAAGTGCCTGAGTGTTTGAAAAAAGAGCCGCAGCCTTCACGTGGACAGACAAAGGGTTTTGCCCCTGAGTGGACACGCAAGTGTCTTTTCAGATTGTCGGATGCTGCACCCGAATAGCCGCAGTTTTCCCAGGGACAGACAAAGGGTCTTTCGCGTGAGTGGACGCGCACGTGTTTTGTCAGGTCGCCGGTGTATGCGGATGCATAACCGCAGCCTTCGTGTGGGCAGATACAGGGTTTTTCTCCTGAGTGGACGCGCAAATGTCTTGTCAGGTTGCCAGAGTTTGTAGACCCATATCCACAGCTTTCCCAGGGACAGACAAAGGGTTTTTCGCGGGAGTGGACGCGTGCGTGTTTTGTCAGGTTGTTTGCGTGTGCGGATGCATGTCTGCTGTCTTCGTGTGAGCAGATACAGGGCTTTTTCCCTGAGTGGATGCGCAGGTGTGTCCGCAGCGGGCCTGATCGCCGGTGCGCAGGTCGACAGTTTTTGTGCGGACAGGCAAGGGGGCTTTCTCCAGTATGGGAGCTCAGGTGTTTTTTCAGACAGCGGGGGGCAGTGAGCCTCTTGCCGCAGTCGTGCCAGCGGCGGATGCGCGGGTTCTTTTGCTCTGGGTGGCCCGTCAGCGGGATTGATGCGAAGACAGAGGGCATTGTGGGCCTGTGCAGCATAGGGGACTCCGGTCACTGCCGGTGGAGACTGGCTGGAGCTTGGAGCGCAGAATCCGTCTTGTTGCTCCTGCCTGGTGACTGTCTTGTCACATCGATCAAGCGTCTTGCCGTGGACAGCTCCGGCGCGTGCCACAGGCGACAGGCCCTGGGGGTGCGTCCTCCTCGCGGGGGCTGACCAAGGTTGTTTCTCCTGGTGGCAGCGCAAATGTCTTCCCGGGCTGCTTGCTTATCCGAATGAATGTCTACAGATTCCATGCGGACCAGCCAGGAGTTTTGCTTTGGCATGAACAACACGCAGGTGGTTTGTCCGGCTGCCTGATTGTGTGAAGGACGCGCCGCAGCCTGCCTCGGGACAGACAAAGGGTTTGGCTCCTGAATGGCGGTGTTTGTGCTTTTTCAGGTCGCAGGATTGCACGCACGAGTATCCACAGCCTTCATGGGGACAGACAAGGCGTTGTCCCAGGCCATGAACAGCGCGCAGGTGGTATCTCAGGCGGCCTGAATACAGGAACGACGAGCCACAGCCTTCGTGTGGACAGACAGCGTATTTTGTCACGGGGCCTGCTTTGCCATGCATCGCACGCAGGCGGTATGAATGCATGAACGAAGGACCACAGCCTTCGTGTGGACAGACAGTGTTTTTTGTTCCTGCGTGGCGGCGCTTGTGTGCAGGCAGCTGGTCTGATCGCAGGTACGCACGTCCACAGCCTTCAAACGGACAAACAAAGGGTCTCTTTCCTGAGTGGAGACGCTTGTGTCTTTTGAGATTGTAGGGAGAGGTGAACGCAAGTTCACAGCCTTCATGGCAACAGGCAAAGGGTTTTTCGCCCAGGTGGTGGGTCCTGAGGTGAAGTTTTAGAGAGTAGAGGCGGGTGAACGCCTTGCCGCAGTCCTGATAAGGGCAGATACACGGGGCTCTTCTTTGCTGGCTGAAGTGGGCTCTTGCTTGTTGATCCTGGCCTGTCGGGGGGTGTTTTTCTGGTGGCAGGTGCTTGTACACAGTGCCGCCGGCCACCCAGGCGATCACAGCACAGTAGTACTTTGGCGAGTTTGGGGTGGTGATCTCCAGGGGAGATGTAGTGCTGTGTCTTTTGTGTGTTTTCACAAGAGAATCGGGCTGATGTCTTTGCATCAATGGATCACGGGTGTCCGCAGCAACGGGCAAGACCGCACTCTGGGACGGTTGAAGCTGCGGTGTTTTCCGTAGTCGGTGGTGGCGTTGAACTCCAGCTGGGGCACTGCTGCGAATAAAACCTTTCAGTTTGGGTATCTTGTGTCCTGTGGACCTTTTTCCACCGTTCCCGTCAGGGGAAAGACAGGGCCGGTTGCCCAACGGGTTGAACCGGGTTGCGAAGTCCTCGTGTGGGCAGACCTGGGGGGGGCAGGGGTGGGTACGCCAATGACTTGTCAGCGGGCGTATGAACGGATGTTGGCAGCTTCCATAGGGAAGGATACAGGGCTGTTGTGCTGAGTGAATACGCCGGTGTCTTGCCAGACAGTCTGATTCTGCGAACGAGATTCCAGAGTCTTCATAGGAACAGGCAAAGATTTTTTCTTCTGAGTGGACGTGCAAATGTCTTTTCAGATTGCCAGAGTTTGTGGACTCGTATCCGCAGTGCTCATAGGGACAGACAAAGGGTTTTTCTCCTGAATGGACGTGCAAATGTCTTTTCAGATTGCCAGAGTTTGTGGACTCGTATCCGCAGTTCACATAGGGGCAGACAAAGGGTTTTTCTCCTGAGTGGATGCGCGCGTGTTTTTTCAGGTCGCCAGTGTGTGCGCATGCATAGCCGCAGCCTTCGTGTGAGCAGATACACAGCTTTTCTCCTGAGTGGAGCGCAGGTGTGTCCGCCGCTGGTCTGATCGCCGGTGCGCTTGTCCACAGCTTGTCTGCGGACCGGCAAGGAGCCTGTCTCCAGTGTGGGAGCTCAGGTGTTTTTTCCAGGCCGCAGGGGGGCAGTGAACATCTTGCCGCAGTCGTGCCGGGGGCCGATGCGCGGGTTCGTTCGCTCTGGGTGGCTGTCATGGGGATTGATGCGAAGACAGAGGGCATTGTGGGCCTGTGCCGCATAGGGCGCTCCGGTGGAGACGGGTGGGAGCTTGGAGTGCACAATCCTTGTTGAGTTGCGTCCTGCTGGTGACCCTGTTGTTATCCTGGTCCGGCATTTTGCCGGTGAACACTGCGGGAGGCCGCCGGCGGCGGTCGGGAAACACGGGACGGGCAGAACTCTCTTGCGCGGTTGCACGCGCTGTCTGGTGCCGTGTTTCACCATGGCGTCAGCTGTTGCAGCCCTCAGGCGGAGGGCGGCGCAGGGGCCAGCAGGCGGTCTTCCGGGAGGCTGGATTGTACCCGCTGAGGCGCAGCTGCTCTGATCCGCCAAGGCAGGGGCTCTGTATTTCCAGAAGGTTCAGAGCGGGGAGCCACGGGTGCTCCTGTGCTTCCGGGTGCGGTCAGCCAGGGGTGTGCTTCTCTGGTGGCAGGGGCTTGTACACAGTGGCGCCGGACACCCTGACGATCACAGAACAGTAGAGTCTGGGCGGGTTTTCGCCAGTTATCCTTTGGGCCGCTGTGGAGCCATGTCTTTTGGCGGTTTGCACGCGAGCATCCTGCCGGCCTCTTTCCACTGCTGACTGGCGTTGGCAAAAGCGGCTCGGGCCCCAGTCTGGCGGCACTGACGCCCTGTCCCTGGCCGATGGCCGTGTGAGCTGCAGCTGAAGTCGGCGGGCCGGTGAGGCACTGGTGCGCACGAGGCCGTGTTTTTTGACCCTGTTGTGTCCTGTCGACCCTGCTCCACTGTTTCCCTCAGGCCAGGCGTGCGGCCGTTGACCAATGTGCCTTTGCCGACCTGTTTGCAGGGTGGATTTCAGCGCGAAGGGGTGCAGGACTGTTACAGGCAAGCTGCGATAGTGCTGTATGTTGGCAGGTTTCAGGCGTTGGCGTGAGCGCTTGTGCGTTGATTTGTTTTCATGGCTTCGGGAGAGACAGCCGCCATCTTGTGTACCGGCGTGGTGGTACCGGTGCATTGTCAGTTTTTTCAATGAGTTGAAGGGGGTTGCGCCGTCCAGTCCTTGGCAGGTCAAGGTCTTTTTCAGGAAATGGGGGCGCACATGTTTTGTCGAATCTGCGTGTGTGCACGCATGCCGATAGCCTTCATAGGGACACACCAGGGACTTTTCGCCAGAGTGGGTGCGTCGGTGCCTTTTCAGGTGGCCAGGCTGTATGAACGCACGGCCACAGCCGTCATGTGGACAGACAAAAGGCCTTGCTTTTGCGTGAATGCGCAAGTGTGTTTTCAGATTGCCTGACTGTGTGAACGCATGCCCACAGCCTTCATGGGAACAGATAAAGGGTTTTTCTCCTGAGTGGACACGTAAATGTCTTGTCAGGTGGCCTGAATGCGCGAACGCCTGCCCACAACCTTCATATGAACAGACAAGGTTTTTTTTTCCCGAGTGCGTGCGCAAGTGTGCTGCCAGGTTGCTTGATTGTGAGCACAGATATCCACAGCCTGCCCAGGTACAGGAAAAAGGTTTTTCTCCCGAGTGGACACGCAAGTGTCGTTTCAGGTTGCCTGATTTTACAAAGGCCTGTGCACAGTTTTCATAGAGGCAGACAAAGGGTTTTTCTTCTGAATGGCGGCGCAGGTGTCTTGTCAGCTGGCCTGAACAGGCGAACCTCTGTCTACAGCGTGTCAGCGGACAGACAAAGGTTTTTTTTGCGGTGTGGAGGCGCAAGTGTCTTGCCCGATTGCCTGAATCTGTGAACGCGAGTCGACAGCCTTCCCAGGGACAGGAAAAGTTTTTTTTTCCTGTGTGGGCATGCAGATGCCTCGTCAGGGACTTTGAGTATGTGAACAGCCAGCCACAGCCCGGGTAGGGGCAGACAAAGTTTTTTGCTCCTGTATGGATGCGCCGGTGTTGAGCCAGATTGCTGGGGTCTGTGAACAAACGTCCACAACCTTCGTGCAAACAGATAAAGGTTTTTTCTCCTGAATGGACACGCAAGTGTCGTTTCAGGCTGCATGATTGTACAAATGCCTGTGCACAGTTTTCATAGAGGCAGACAAAGGGTTTTTCTCCTGAATGGATGCGCAAGTGTCTTGTCAGGTGGCCTGAATAGGCGAACGTCTGTCTACAGCGTGTCAGCGGACAGACAAAGGGTTTGTTTCCTGAGTGGGTGCGCCGGTGCTGTGTCAGATGATCTGATCGCATGAACGCGCGTCTACAGCCTTCATGGGGGCAGACAAACGGTTTTTCTCCCGAATGGATACGCATATGGGTTGTCAAGTTGCCTGGTTGTACGAACGCGTGTCCACAATTTGTCTGCGGACACACAAAGGGTTTTTTCCTGACGTGGATGCGCCGGTGTTGTGCCAGATGATCTGATCGTACGAACGCGCGTCCACAGGCCTCGTGTAGACAGATAAAAGGTCTGGTTCCGGTGTGGACTCTCATGTGCCTTTTCAGGTCGGAGATGCGGTTGAACTTCTTGCCGCAGTCGTCATGCTGGCAGATGCGCACGGCGGCTGGTGCCCGGCCCGGCACAGGCGTGGACACAGAGGCAGGGGAATTCCCGGGTGTGTGCGGCATTGGGGTGTCCGGTTGAGGTCAACGGGCGCTTGGAGTCAGAAGCGTTGCTGATGTATCCGCCTGTGTGACCATGGTGTCATCCTTGTCCCGTTGCGTCGCGCGGGATCTTGCCGGTCGATGCTGTCGGGGGAGCGGGTCATGGAGGATGGGCACAGTGGCCCTGTGAGGTGCCACCGGTGATTTCCGGCGACGGGTTCGGTCAGCCAGGGTTTTGTCTGTGCGGAGGAAGGGGCTTGTACACAATGCCGCCGGATACCCGGGCGATCACCGGGCAGTAGTGTCTGGGCGGGGTTGTGCTGGTGACCTCCTGGACAGCTGTGGAGCCATGCCTTGTGCCTGTTTGCACACGCGCATGCTGCTGGCCTTTGTTCATTGAGGACCGGCAGAAGTGGGAAAGACCCCGGTGCGCTGGCCCCGGCGCGCTTTCCCTGGCCGATGACCCTGTGGACCACAGCGGCCGCAGGCGCGCCGCCGGGGCTTGCGCGCGCGCGAGGCCGTGCGATCCGGGCATCTTGTGCGCTGTTGACCTTGTTCCACTCTTGCCTTGCGGGCAGAGACCTGACCGGGTGCCGGTGTGCCCGCGCAGACCTGTGTCCAGGATGGATTGCAGCGCGAAGGGGCGCTCGCCTGTGACAGGCAAGCTGTGATCATGCCTGGTGTTGGTACGACTCCGGACCTGGTGTGCCTGTTGTTGTGTCACCTTTTTTCCACTGCTCCTGCAAGGACCCAGGCAAGGTTGCCCGCAGGCCCGGGTGCGCAATGGCCTTTTGAATTTTCTTGAGCGGGTGAACGCTGTTGCCAGGTCTTCGCGTGCGCATACAAAGAGTTTTTCTGGTGTGCAGGTGGACCAGTGTCTTTTCATATGAGTCGATTGAATGAAGGCGCGTCCACAGCCTGCACGGGGACAGACAAAGTTTTTTGTTGCGGTGTGGGTGTGCCAGTGTCTTGTCCGATTGCTTGAATCTGCGAACGAGCGTCCACAGCCTTCCCAGGGACAGATAAAGGGCTGCTCGCGTGAGTGGAGGCGCCAGTGTCTTGTCAGCTGACCTGAGACTGCAAACGACTTCGAGCAACCTTCATGGGGACAGACAAAGGGTTTTTCTCCCGCGTGGACACGCAGGTGTTTTTTCAGGTTGGATGATAGTGCGAACGTCTGCCCACAGCCTTTCTGTGAACAGATAAAGGGTTTTTCTCCTGCGTGGACAAGCAAGTGTCTTGTCAGGTGCCCTGATTGTGTGAACGCCTGTCCACAGCCTTCGAGTGAACAGACAAAGTGTTTTTCTTTTGAGTGGACAAGCCAGTGCTGTCCTGGATGGACTTTTTGTCTGAACCTTTTTTCACAGCCTTCATGGAGACCGACAGTTGTTTGTGGGAGGTGGATGTGGATGTGTTTTTTCAGATTGGCTGACTGCTGGAACGATCGCCCACAGCCTTCATCGGGACAGCTAAAGGGCTTGTCTCCTGCGTGGGCACGCAGGTGTCTTTTGAGGCTGCCTGATTGTGTGAACGCCTGTCCACAGTCTGCCAGGTGACAGACGAAGGGTTTGTCTCCTGAGTGAACGCGCTGGTGTGTTACCAGGTGGGTTGATTGTGTGAACGCATGCTCACAGCCTGCCTGTGGACAGGCAAAGGGCTTTTCTCCGGAGTGAACGCGCAAGTGTTTTGTCAGGTCGCTTGATTGCCAGGACGCATATCTACAGCCTTCATGTGGACAGACATGGTTTCTTTTCTGCACATGGACGCGGCGCAAGTGTATTGTCAGGTGGTCTGATCGCAGGCACATATGTTCACAGCCGGCATGGGGGCAGGCAAAGGCTTTTTCTTGTGAGTGCATGCGGCAGTGTGCTTTCAGGGAGGCTGCCTGCGCGGCCCTGTAGCTGCATGCTTCATGCCGGCAGACAAAGGGCCGTTCTTTGGTATGAACGCGCAGGTGTCGTGTCAGATTGCTTGAGTCTGCGAACGCAGATGCACAGTCTTCGTGGGGACAGACAAAAGGTTTTTCTCCTGAGTGGATGCGCAGGTGTCTCGTCAGTCCGCTTGGTTTGGTGGACGAATGTTCACAGCCATCATGGGGACAGACCAGTTTTTGTTTTCTGGTGTGGGTTGGCAGGTGCTTTTGCAGGTGGCTGAACTGATTGAATGCTCTGGCGCAGTTGTCATGCGGGCAGAGGTACGGGAAGGCTGTGTGTTGGCCGGAGCGGGGGGCTGATGGCTGGCCTGTCACTGGCCGTGACGCAGAGGCCGGGAACATTGTGGGTGTGTGTAGCATGGGGAGTGTCCGCTGGAGGTCGACCGGGTTTTGGAGTGCAGAAGCTGTGTTGATGTCTCCGCCTGTGTGACCATCTTGTCATGTTGGGCCAGCCATCTTCCCGCCAGGCATTGCAGGGGGATGCTGTCGGGGGAGCCGGTCACAAGGGATGGGCTCAACGCCCGTGCGTGCTTGCAGGTGATGCTTGCGGCCGCGCGTCACTTGGGCATCAGGCGCCGGGTGTGCTGGTCGTCACCGGGGCCCGCCTGCGGCTGGAGGAACACTCAGGGGCCGCTCGTCGTTTTGGGGCACCAGATGCTTGTGTTCCCGGTGGAGAGGTCTTGTACACGATGCCGCCGGATACCCAGGCGATAACCGAACAGTAATGGCTGGCCGCCAGGACACGGCTTGTCCCCAGGACAGCTGCGGTGCCGTGACTGGTGACGGGCCGCCTGGGTGGTGCCAGTGAATCGGGATGGTGCCTTTCGCTGGCAGGGGGCAGGACCCGGGCTGGGCACTGGGGCGCAAATCTTTTCGCATGGCCCTCGTAAGGACCGGCGTCTGGGCGTTTGCTGGCCTGGAGGCGCAGGTGCATCTCGAGAGCCCGGGACCTTGTGCCGCTATGCCTGTGCAGACGTTTTTGGGGAGAACCTGTGTGCCGCATTGGTGTGCCGCAGTTGTTGCGGGCGCGGGCACCGATGGATTCTGCAGTACGTGATGGCATGCTGGCGAACCAGCCTCTTTGTTGCCGGCGTCGTGTGTCCCTGCTGTTGCGCCTGCAGTGGCCGGGCGTTTTTCCAGAAGGGGGGGCCGGCTGGCTCCTGTGGAAGCGTTTTCCAGAGTCCTTGCGGGGGGCGAGCCCGGGGTTTTCTCCTGGGTGCCCAGGCCGGGTTGTCTTCAGCTGGTCGGATCCTGCCAGTGTGTGTCCACCACCTGCAGCTGAAAGGACCAGGGGTTTTTCGCGTGCGTGGATGCGCCAGTGCTTTTTCAGGTGTGCCCTTTGCGTGAACGCATGTCGGCAGCCTTCGTCCGGGCAGACAAAGGGGGTTGTTTGCGTGTGGATACGCCGGTGTCTTTGCAGGTCATTTGACTGTGTGAATGACTGTCCACAGTCTTCCCTGCAACAGACATAGGGTCTTTCCCTGGTGTGGACACGCTGGTGTCTGGCCAGATCGCCTGATCTGATGAACGTCTGTCCACAGTCTGCATGGAAACAGACAAAGGTTCTTTCGTGGGAGTGGATGCGCCGGTGTGCTGCCAGGTGGGCTGATTGTGTGAACGAGACTCCACAGCCCTGGTATGAGCAGACAAAGGGTTTGTGTTTCGTGTGAATACGCCGGTGTCTGATCAGGTCACCTGACTGTTTGAACGCCTGTCCACAGTCTTGCCAGCAACAGACAAAAGGTCTTTCTTTCGTGTGAATACGCCGGTGTCTGATCAGGTCACCTGACTGTTTGAACGCATGTCCACAGTCTTGCCAGCAACAGACAAAAGGTCTTTCTTGCGTATGGACCCGCCGGTGTCTGGCCAGATTGCCTGAGTGTACGAACGCCAGGCTACAGCCTTCATAGGGGCAGACAAACGATTTCTCGCGGGAGTGGGTGCGCGCATGTACGGTCAGTTGGCCTGGCTGTGCGAACCTTTGTCCACAGCTTTCCCAGGAACAGGGAAAGATTTTTTTTTGGCCATGGGCAACACGCAAGTGATACATCAGATTTCTTGATCGTGTGAACGTACGTTCACAGCCTTGATGTGAGCAGACGAAGATTTTGGTTCCGCAGTGGGTGTACAAGTGTCTTTTTCGGGTGCTTGATTGCGCGAATGTTCGCCCACAGCCTTCATGGGGACAGGGAAAGGGTTTTTCTCCTGAGTGGACACGCAGGTGTTTGGTCCGGTCGCCTGATTGCGAGAATGCCAGCCCACAGCCTTCATGGGGACAGGGAAAGGGTTTTTCTCCTGAGTGGGCACGCAGGTGTTTGGCCCGGTCGCCGGCTTGCGTGAATGCTCGTCCACAGCCTTCGTATGAGCAGTGAAAGGGTTTGTCTTTGCCATGAAAAGCACGCAGGTGGTATGTCAGACCGCTGGGGCGTGCAAAACAATAGCGACAGTTTTTATGTGGACAGGCAATGGGCCGGCGCCTTGCGTGGTCGCGCAGGTGATGTTTCAGGGAGAATGCGTATGCGCGCGCGTGTGTACTGTCTTTATCGGGGCCGACAAAGGGTTTTTCTCCTGCGTGGATGCGTGTGTGTCTTCTCAGGTTGACTACGGAGGCGAATGAACGTCCACAGCCTTCCTGTCGGCAGACAAAGGCTTTGTGACCGGTGTGCATTTGCGCAGGCCCTGGCCGGTCGTTGGGTTGGGTAAGGGCTGTGTCGCAGTCGCCCTGCGGGCCGGGACGCGCGGCGGTTGTTGTTCGGCTGGAGCGACGTTCTGCTCGCAGTGCCTGGCCTGTCACAGGCCTGGAGGCGAAGGAGGTTGCAGGTGTGTGCAGCATGGAGGTGTCCGTTGGGGCTTGTCCGGAGCTTGGAGTCGGAGTCTGCCGCTGTTTATCCGTCCTTGTGACCATCTTGTCACCCTGACACGGCCTCTTCCCGACGGATCTGCCGGGCGGGTGCTGCCGGATGGGGGCAACAAGGGACGGGCAGAATTTCCTTGCGTGCCTGCCAGTGATAGCTGCTGGAGTGTTGCCGATGGCGACTACCGGCCTGTCCTGGTCAGCAGGGCACTGTCTTTCAGAGCAAGGAACGCTTTGCCGTCCCGGCAGGCCTGGGGGCGGTGATGGCTGGTGAACAAGACGCCCGGACACCCGGCTGGGCAGGGAACAGTAACGGCAGGTCTTGTGCAGGGGCTGTCTTCCGGGCCGGCAGGCTATGGCTGTTGTGCGTTCTCATTTGAGCAGTCCCCGGGAGGGCAGGCCGGGCCGGTGTGTGCAGGCCGGGCCGGTGCGTGCAGCACCAGTGCGCATTTTGTGTCCTGTGAACAGGGGGCCCGGGTTGCCATCCGGCCAGAGCCGGGGCCGTTTGCGGGTACGCCTGTGCAGGTGCCTTTTCAGTGGCCGCAGCAGGACCGGCTGGGTGGTGCGGTCCGTGGCTGGGCAGACCAGGGTTTTTCGCCGCGAGTGGGCGCGCGCCTGTGTTGGCAGCAGCTGTGTTCCTGAGTGGCAGCGCCGGTGGACTCTCCTGAGTGAGTCTGGTTGTATGTACGCACGTCCACAGCCTTCATGTGGGCACCCAAAGTTTCGTTCTCCTGAGTGGATGCGCCTGTGTTTTTTCAGGGTTTGTGAGAGTGCAAACGCACGCCTGCAGTCTTGCTGGGGACAGACAAAGGGTTTTTCTTTTGAGTGGACAAGCAAGTGTCTTGTCAGGCTGCCTGACTGTGTGAACGTCTGTCTACAGCCTGTTTGTGAACAGA
>MPMQ01000068.1 GCA_002238585.1 Kistimonas sp. bin40
TTCATTCCTGAAGCGACCACCGATCTGCGTATGTGTCGGCAGGACGTTTATGACATCTGCGTTTCAGAACAGGGACGGCTGGTGACCACCTCGATGGGAAACGGCGAGTATGGTGTGGAAGTTGTAGAGCCTGCCCCCCTGGAGATTGCAGACTCCCTCTCTCTGGACTGGCAAAGACAGTGCTACGGCGTTTCGAACCTGACTGTCCGCGACCACAAGCCCTGGCTTCCTCTTTGCAGTGTGAAGCCCCATGACCAATTGCAGGCAGTCAGGATCGAGCCCAACACGACAGATGCTGCCAACGCGCAATGCAAGCGTGCTGCGCTACGGTTCCATGTCATCAGAGATTGTTACACCGGCTTGTACAGAGTGAATATACCGGATGCCAGAGAGGGAAATTCGTTCCGGATCCACTACCTTCTGCAGCTCCCGCAGCCCCGCCATGACGCCAGCCCTGTACATCGACCAGCGCACAACAACAGGCCGGACGCGCAGTGTTCAGAAAAAATGAAAGACACCCTGGACCTGCTGTTCTCACAGCAGACGCTGGAGTCACTGCCTTCGCCTCAGCGCACAGAACTGGAAGCCATTCTACAAACGGACGAACAGAGGTCTCGTGTAGACCTGATCGCAAAATACTGCACAAAGTTCAGCGGCGAGTCACGCATGAAGGAGGGGGAAAACCAGCTGTTCTTCCTTTTGACGGAAAGGCAGGGGCGCTGTGAGCATCGCGCACCAGCCTTTGTTGCACTGTGCCGCTACTTTGGCATTCCGGCACGCGTTGTCTGTAGCGACACCCATGCCTATGGCGAATATTCACTGAACGATGATCGAACCTGGCAAGCCTGCGATCTGGGTGGGTCACCCGCCAATGTCCTTGTCGACATGCCAGCCCTTCCCAGTTTCACGCCAGGCTGCTCCATGCCTCATTCAACATCTTTCCGTAAGCAGATGAAGGGCTACAACGACGCGCAAAGAAAGATAATGGCTCAAGCCCTTGGCCTGGATGTGCGCGACATGGAGAAAATGGCAAAAACAGGAAGTGCTGTGCCGTTCCAGCCTTCGATGGAGGCCTGGAAGTTATCTATGCCTGTTGTCGACTGTCTCTGGCGGGAGGAAACACTCGAGGCCTTTTTGATGGGAGTCGAGTTATTGAAAAACAAAAAACCATTGGAGGATCGTGATCGCTGGCTAGTGCAAGGTCCTCTTCATGGGGGATCTCAGCTACCCAGAACGCTTGCCGCTGTGATTGCTTCCAATCAATATACACAAGCTTTTCAGGATGCACTGATGCAACTGCATGCGCAATTTGTTGAAGGAAATCACGTCAGTGATGAATGCTGGGGCTGTGTCATTTTCTGCACGCTCAATATTTTGCTATCCACCGATGGAGCTGACAGGCGCCTGATAATACCTCTGGCGCGAGAGGCTCTGCAGCGTAAATGGCTTATTTTCAAACCCCGTTCATATGATTACCGTGGCGAGATGTTTTTGGATGTTTTGGAAAAGCTGGTCGAAATACCGGAGACAAAAGCTCTGGCTGAAGAAACTTTGCAGCTCTGGTACAAGAATTTCCTTGGTCAGCCTTATGGAGAATCAATACACCTCCGCTCCCACTGGCTCTGGCGAGGAGAGATTAAGGATTTGGTCTTCTTCTCAGGTCCTGCACTGAGCCATTCCCCCACCTTGATGAAGAATCTGGTTTCCAAAAAAACAGGTTCATCCTGGACTGATGAACCCCAGGGGGCTCCAGATATTGAGCGGTTACTCACGGGAGAGCCCGCCTTTAAACGGCTGGGCAGTTGTCTTTCAAAAAATCGACCATTGATTGTAACAGGACTTCCGGACTGGAAAATATGGGAAGAAAAATTCGATGATCTGCTCGAATCTTACCTTCAGGCCAATCCATCCTGCAGAGTTTATTTTCCTCCTGAAACTCAGGAACAGGATCTCTATCGCGTGCGCCGGAAGCTCATCCATTCAACGCATGCCCGTGTTATTAAATATGGATTTTTACACTTTCTGTACCAACTCAAAAAAACCATAGGCTGTCATTTTGTGTATTGTTGGACAATCTCAGACGAAGGGCCTCATATGCCAGATTGTGACTTTGGGCACTGTGTTCCAAATAATTTCAAGCAGCTGCTGCGTGCAGTGAGCAACTACAGGAAAATAAAAAGAGAAACCCATAGCGACAAGCTGATCGCAAAAATTGATGTTGACAGGTTACGCAAGGCTTTAAATATTCCCCGTGCGCATGTGCTCAGGCTGGAGAAGCTGGATGAGGTGTATCGTGAATTTGTTTACAACATCGATAAGAACGCCCTTGCTCATAAAGTCAGTGAAATCCTGGAATCGGAAAAAGATATGCACAAAGAATAAAGGTAAGTCGCGGATTCAGGATATTGCGTCGCAGCAGGCTCCCGGATGACTGAACCGATTGTGTAAATCCAGAAACAGCTCCGCCTGTTCAGTAGCCATGCTCCAGAATTGATACTCCCCCCAAAGGTGCGCAAGGAGTGGGAGCGCCGTTCCAACGGCTTACGTGGCTGTAAAGCCCCCGCTTGCCGCCCCTGGTATCCCGGGAAACTTTTGGTTGCCTGCAGTGTCCACCTCCTGTGATTGACGAGAGATACATACATCAGAACCGGGAGAAAAAGTGATGGACAGGAGCCACCGCAGAGCCGGAGCCTATCAACAACCGTTTTTGGGCAAGCGCACCCTGCCCGGCGACGATGATACGCCTGGGGCATCTCCCAAGCTCAGCCGGACTGGCACCCAGGCCACGCGTTCCGGACTGTCGACGCTCACTGAGCGCGCGATCACCCACGCGGGTGTGCGACCAGCGGTGCCCTCTTCGGGAGCGGGCAGTGCGGCACCCCGTTTTGATTTTCAGTTCATTGACTCTGACCGGCAATTGCACAGGATCCTTGCAACCTGCATGGCGCAGCAGCCCCAGGCTGACATTCTCCTGATAACCCAGCCGGATGGCCTGACCCGGGACAACCTGGTCAGCCGACTCAGAATTCTGGATGATGGCCAGCACCTGGTGCAGGAAGGCAGGCTGTTTGATAACGACGGCAGGCCCCTGCACCTGGTTCTGGATCTGCGCCAGATGACCGGTGAAGACATCGCCGCCTTCAATGATCTTCTCGATCCGGTCCAGCCCATGCTGTACCACAAGCCCACCCGGTGCAAAGCCCCCCTGGGTCCACAGGTGTCGATCAGGGTGTTGACCACCCGGGACCAGATACCCGGAAACAACAACAGCAGTGCACCGGGCGGTGACTTCTGGCGTCGTATAAACCGTCCCGGCAATACCTGGCAGGGACCATCAGACACTGGACCATCAGACACTGGACTGTCAGACACTGAAGGTACAAAGCCAGATGCGTCCTCATGGTCGCCGACAACACCCTGGCCGGGCCCCGCAGGCAACCTGCCACCGCCGGTGCGCATCAACCTGCATCTGAGCCAGGACTGGCGTCGCCTCCTGTACGGTGGCCCGGGAATCAACAGCTATGGCCAGATCTGCCATATCCCCGGCGCTCTGGAGACAGTGCAAGCCGGCCAGTCCCTACTCTTGCGCGGTGATATGACCGATAACCTGGAGCTGCAACAACATCTCGGGCAGCTGGTGCACTCGGGGCTTTACCACGCCAATGGCATCCGGCGACAGCTGCCGCCGGATATCCGTTTTTATCACGAAGCAACAGGCCAGCAGGAGCTGACTTGTCTGAGTCAAGCTGTCGCGCAACTCAGAGCCGTCAGCAGCCTGGATGCATTGCCCGACAATCTTATGATTGTTAATCAGGCCAATCTGGCACACTGGTTGAATCCGGTCGGCATTAACGACAAGGGCTGCAGTGTACCCAACACCAGCCTTATGACAGGGCTCGCGCAGGGTGCCCGACTGCTGGTGACTTCTTCCCTGACGCAAGGCCAATGGTTCCTGCTGCTGGGACACTTGCAGGGCCTGTCCGGCAAGACGGACAGCAAGCCGGAGATTCTGGTGCCTTCCTTCATGGAGCAGCCCGAAGCTCTTGCGCTGCAGCCCGCCAGCCGGCCGACTGCAGACACGGCGCCCCGGCCGCGCAGCTTGCCGGCGGTCACCGCCAGACTCTACTCCGATGAAAGTCAGCTGCCGTTCTGGTTGCAGGAGCAGTCACCGCCTGCGCTGTGCGTGCAGATCAACGCCCAGACATCGTGCAGCCAGCTGTTCGACAATCTGTTTGTACGATCGGAACGGCCCCCCCGGTTCGGTCACTATACGACGGCACTGCAGCAAGCACTGAAGCAGGGAACGCCGGTGGTCATACAGGGGCTGCACACCAACCCGGAACTGCAACAGATGCTGGAAAGCCTGTGCACCACACCCCCATCCTTGACCATCAACGGCCGTGTCAGGTTCTATCCCGATGCCCGCATCCAGGTGCTCTGGCCGCACGGGCGCTATTGCAGCGCGCCCCTCTGGACTGCGGCTCTGGCATTGGCAGCCTCCATCACAACCGCTGACTTCTGGGAAATCTGCGCCCAGCGACACGGGATGCGGGTTGCGGACATACCCCGCCAGGCTATCGACGCCCTGTACAAGGCCTTCGCCACCATTGCGGCACCGCAAACCGCCCGCTGCGGTCCTTTGCCGCTGTTGAATGCTCCGCTGCTGGACAGTCTGATCACAGCCGCCCGCCAGGCATGCCAGGCCGACCGCGCCACCGACTGTCAACCCCGCCACTGGCGCAAGGCCATCAACAGTGTCCTGACGCACTCGACCCGCCCCAGCCCGGCAGTACGGGACTTTATGAAAGTCATTTGTGAGAAGCTGGTTCCAGATCCTCAACCGCAACCATGGGTTGACGTGGAGCGCCTGGCCCTTGTGCTGCAGCCCTTGAAAAAACTGGATGCAAACTTTGTCGAGAACCGCTTCTGGTCATTGGCGCGCGCCTTCTCCCCCGGGATCTTCGCCACCCTGCCATTGCGTTTTGACAACATTGATCGTCAGACGATCAATGTCATGAAGGCACTTGTCGTTGGCCATGCGCCGCTGGCGCAGCGTGCCGCCCTTGAGCTGGCTCTGGGGCCACATCCGGAATACGCCCGCTATACGCCGCTGCCGCTGCGCTCGGGTAGCCGGATCAAACGACTGCAGGATGCCATGGCCAGTGGCTGGGCACCCGTCGCCGGCCTGATAAACCTGACCCCTGTCATCGAAACAGTTGCCAATGCATGCCTGTCTGTGGCCCTGGATCCTCAAGGGAGCGAAGCCGAAAAGTGCGCGGTCATCAGACAGCAGCTGGCAAGGCTGCTGCATGGGCCCGGTGATGGGCCTGTCCCCCTGGCACAGCTGGTCCAGGATATGCTGCATGGCTGTCAGAATTCCCCGGACCGGCACCAGCGACGGCTGGCCCGACTCAAAGCCCGGCTGGAGCTGGCGCCGGTGTTGTTTATTGAAGGTGAGACCGGCACCGGCAAAAGCTACTTTTCCCACCAGTTGGCGACCCGGTCAGGACAGGCCTGGATAGCCACCATGGGGCCGGCCACCGGCGAACGGGAGCTGGTGCACAAATGGGTATGGAGACAGGGTGAAAACGGCAGCGGTCGCTACATGGAACGACTGGAACAGACGCTCCTGCAATGGGCAAAAACACAGCCAGAGCCGACAGACGACTATCTCACGCTGGTGCTGGATGAAGCCAATCTGGCGCAGGAGGGAATTCTGGACTGCCTCAAGGGGTTGTGGCGTCATCCCCCCTGTCTCTATGTCGATGGCCAGCCGTTGGTGGTCAGCACCAGACACCGGGTGATACTGACCGGTAACCCGCCCAGCTATGGCGATCGCCAGATAGATGCCACACTGCTCAACCAGTTACAACGGCTGCATTACCCACCGCTGGAGCATGCTTTTCTACGGGACCGGGTGGTTGAACCGGCACTGCGCCGGCACCTGGCTGTGCTGCTGGCAGAGTCGCAATTGCAGACAGCTGTCACTCATGCCGCCGGGGCAGTTCTGACGCTCTGGAATCACTATCAGCCACTCTTGCCCGACTACAGGTTTACCCCACGGGATCTTGTCGATATCTGTGCCTGGACAGGCTGGTATCTGCAACAGCACCCGGCCGGGGCCGCTGTGGCTTTTCTCAATGCCGGGGCGGCTTTTCTCAATGCCGGGGCGGCTTTTCTCAATGCCGGGGCCGCTGTGGCTTGTCTCAATACCCTGGTATGGCAGTCCTGTCAGGATGTGCTGGGCTTGTCGCTGCCGGAGCAGGGCGAAGAGAGTGAGTACGCCCTGCGCTGCTGGTTCTGCCAGCGCTACCGGCTGGATGAAAGCCTGCTGGCGTCGCTCAAAACACAAACACTGGCACTGACCATAAAATATTTCAGAACGAAGACCGGATACAGCCATCCAGAGTTTGACACCTCGAGTGCTGCCGCGTCCGGGCTGGTCGACTGTCTGGCGCAGGATCTGATGCGCTGCCAGCGTGCGTTTGAGCACAATGTCCGGCATGGAGGACGGCAGGCGACCCTGATTGAAGGCCCGACCGGTCGTGGCAAAGATGCCATCCTCAATCATCTGCTCGCCAGTTACAGCGCCCAGGTACGTGAGCGTGGCGCGGTCATGCCGGATGTTGTGGCGCTCAATGCCTGTGACTGCGCGTGGGAAATTCTGGCAGGCCATATCCGTCATGCCCAGGTACATGGCCAGATTCTTGTGATTTCCGAAATGAACCTGATTTCCAGCGCTTTTCTGGAAGGCGAGCTCAACGCCATTCTGGCGGGTGATGCCCACCCGGGCTTTCATCTGTTCGCGACCATCAACCCGCCGGACTACACTGGCCGCAAGCCCTTGTCACCGGCACTGAAAGGACGCTTCCGTTATTTGCCTTTGCGAAGCTATAACCTTGACGAGCTGGAACGGATAGCCCGGCGGGTTCTGTCTGACGACCTGCAGGGAGCCCGCTGCGCCCGGCAATTGAGCAATATCCACTGTCACCTGCGTCAGATGTTGTCAAACAAGGGCATTTGCTTGCAGCCGACAGCCCAGGATCTGCAAGAACTGGCCCGGGCGGCGGCCGGGACCCACCCGCTGGACCTGCCAGCGCTGGCAACACTGCTGGAACAACACTACCAGGTCTATCTGTTGGCGGTCGGGACCAGCCCCGGGGCGCTGTTGGAAGAACCGCTTCCGGACCCGTTGCAGCATGCTGATCACTGTGACCGCCCACTGACCCACTGGCTCAACAGTACTGTCGAGGATCTTGACACCCCCTGGCAGGTCAGGCGGGGACGTTATTGCAGCGTCAATCCGCAGCAGCATTGCATCACCTTGAGCCAGGAGCTGACGCACCAGGAGGCCCGTTGTGAAGCACTTCATCGACTGGCACAAACGCAGTGGCCGGAATCGGGGCTGCCGCTGGATCCTCCTGAGTCTGACGACACTTTGTTGCAGGCACTTTACAAACGCTGGCAACAACTCTGGTACCAGCACCGGTTCAAAAGCAGCAGCGCTGCTGCCCGGAAACTGTTTGCGCTGGATGAGATCCAGACCGCGACCTTGCAGCTGGCGGCCAACAGGCCTTATGTAGAGGAACTGACCCGCCTTGTGCGGGCAATGGGGAATGTCGAACCGCTCAACAGACCGGTGTGCTGGGAACGCATCAAAAGCATGACAGAGGTGCCAACGCGCCGCTACGCCAAGCCTTCCCATACGCCCTGCGTCCCGGCTCCGACCCATATACCGGAACCGCAGCCTGCAGCATCGCCTTGTTCGGCGGCGGTCCCTGCTTCGGCGGCTCACGACAGCGTACAGGAAACACTGGCGCCAGAAGTATTGGGCATCAGCACCGGGCTGGATACCGAGACGAACTACGCGGCCAATCCCAACGCAACGCCCACCCTGGTAGTGCGCTCTGCCTTCCGCCCTCTACACGACGACCCCCGCATGTACAGGCAACAGATTCGTGACATCGATGTTTCAGAACAGGGCGAGCTGGTGACAGTAGCCATGGGGCACGGCGAGTATGGTGTGGAAGTTGTCGAGCCTGGCATCTTGCCCGCAGCCGCACAATCCCTGTCTCTGGACGCACAGACACAGCGGTACGGCATCATGAGATTGACCGTCTTTGACGAGACCCCCTGGCTTGCTCTTGCGGGCCTCAAGCCCAATGACCAGCTGATGGGAGTCAGAATCGAACCCGAGAGCCCAGGTGCTGCCGGCCCCCATGGCAACAGTTCTCCCGTGCGATTCCATGTCACCAGGGATCGTTACACCGGCTTGTACCGAGTGAACATACCGCATGCCCGGCCGGGAGAGTCTTTCCAGGTCCGCTACCTTCTGCAGCTCGCGGAACGCCGGTATGAGACTCAGCCGGTGCGTCCGCCATTGTTCTACGACAGACTGTACGAAGACAGACTGTTCAACGACAACTTGTACAAAGACAGACTGGACGCCCGGTGTTCACAAAGGATGCGAGACACCCTGAGCCTGCTGTTTTCACAACAGACTCTGCAGTCACTGCCTTCAGAGCAGCGCACAGAACTGGAAGCCATGCTCCAGACGGATCAACCGGAGTCCCTTGTGGAATCCATCGCAAAATACTGCAGGCGTTTCAGCGGCACATCCCGCATGCAAGAGGGTGAAAATCAACTCCTTTTCCTCTTGAAGGCAAGGCAGGGAAGCTGTCGACATCGGGCACCGGCATTTGTTGCACTGTGCCGCTACTTCGGTATTCCTGCACGCGTTGTCTGTAGTGAAGTTCATGCCTACGGTGAATATTCACTGGACCATGCCCGAACCTGGCGAGCCTGTGATCTGGGTGGATCGCCGGCGAATATTGTCACAGACACGCCCGGGCTGCCCGATTTCAAGCCAGGCATATCCATGTCACAGATAACATCTTTCAGGAAACTGATGAAGAACCGCAGCGAGGCACAAAGGAGAGTCGTGGCTCAAGCCCTTGGTATAGATATGCAGAAAATGGAGCAAGTGGAAAAAACCGGAGGGGCTCTGCCTTCGAGCGGCAGCGGCAAGCTGCAGTTTCATGTTGTCGATTGCCTCTGGCGACTGGGTACAGCCGAGGCCTTTTTGACGGGCGTCGACATGTTGCAAAGTCGAAGCGCCCTGGACAAGCGTGAGGTCTATTTGCTGGAAGGTTTTGAAACTTTTCCGAGCCGGCTGTCGAAATGCCTTTATTCCTTGATTGCGTCCCATCACTATACAAAAGCCTGTCAGGAGGCATTGGTACAACTGTATACGCAATTCGTTGAAGGCCACCAGATCACTCATGAACGCTGGGCCTGCGGAATCGTCTCAACGCTCAGTCAGGTTCTATCAGAGTTTGGCCCCGACAATCAGCCGATGATGCCCCTGGTCCGAGAAGCCCTGCAAAGAAAATGGCTTGTTTTTACGCCCTGTCAGTCGAATCATCTTGGCGAGAAATGTTTTTTTGTATTGAAAACACTGACGGAAATATCAGAACCCAAAGCGCCGGCTGAAGAAGCCTTGCAGGCCTGGTACAAGAATTTTCCCGGTCAGCACTATAAAAGCGGAAGGAGCCACCGCCGTTCCTGGATCTCCTGTATTGATAGCGAGGATTGTGTCTGTCTCTCAGGCCCTGCGCAAAGCTTGGCCCCGACTTTGATGAAAGATCTCACTTTCAAAAAAGCAGGCGTATCCTGGACTGATGAGCCTCAGGGGGCTCCAGATATTGGGCGTTTGCTCACGGGGGATCCTGCCTTCAAAAAACTGGGCCGCTGTTTGTCAAAAAACAGGCCGTTGGTTGTAACAGGACTTCCTGACTGGGATATATGGAGAGAAAAATACGATGATCTGCTGAAGTATTATCTTGAGGCCAATCCGTCTTGCTCAGTATTTTTCGCTTCTGACAGCCCGGATCAGAATAGGCATCAAGCGCGCAAAGATGCCATTTGTTCTGCTCATGCCCGTGTTATCAAACATGAATTCTTGCATTTTCTTTATCAGCTTAAAAAAGATAAAGGCTGTCATTTTGTGTATTGCTGGATAAAGTCGGATGAAATGAATTTCTTTTCAGAATCTGATTTTGGGCACTGTGTTCCAGATGATTTCAATCAGTTGGTCAGAGCAACGAGAAACTACCATAACGGCTGCCGGGATGACTATAGCGACAAGCTTATCGCCCAAATGGATGTTGACAGATTGCGCAAGGCTTTGAATGTTCCGAGTGCGCATGTGCTCAGACTGGAAAAACTGGACGAGGTGTATCGTGAATTTATTTCCAACATCGACAAGAAAGCCCTTTCCAACAAGGTTAATGAATGTATTGCATCCAGGGAAGATGTTCACACAGCGGGGCTGGCATAAAGAAAAGAGCGCAATAGACTGAGAATTCAGACGAGAACCAGAGGCTGATGAATTTCGTCATTGTAAAGCGCTCACCTGTCCGGTCATAAAAATCCAGCAAACTTTTGCCTGTCTGTCCCGTCCTTATTCCTGTAATCGTCCGGGACCTGACACCTAAGCAAATGGAAAGCGTGACAGGCGTCAGCCTGCCGGATAAAGCCCCGTTCATGACTGACGTGCTGCCGTTGGTGCGGGGGTGCGGGGGAGCGGGGGAGCGGTCGCCAGCGCAGCAGCCGGGAACTTCTCGCACGACCCCAGTCTCTAACGCCTTGTGCTTTCTATTTCAAAAGCGATATTTCAAAAGCGATATTTCAAAAGCGATATTTCACAACAGATATTTCAAAACCGATATTTCAAAACCGATATTTCAAAAATGGCGAGGTCATTTTTTATGAACGGAATCCAGACGGGAACAGCAATCCCCGAGCACCATGGCAGCCTTGATGCATGCGTCATGCGTCCTGTCTCCCCCACCAGCCAGTATGGCGGGCGCGGCGTTGATCCGTTGGCAGATCCGATCACCACCAGCAGACCAATGGCCGACAGCATAGTCCCCTCATCGCCGCACGAGCGGACTGCACCCCAGGATACAGGTGAAAATCAGGATCCGAAGCGGTTTTGCAGCTTGCCGGACCTCGGCAACCCGCACCTGAAAATCAATTATCCAGCATCGGACTGGACGCCACCGCAGCTGCGGGTACAACTGCCGCCTTCCTCACCGATATTGGAAAAGGACGAGGCCCTGACCGGCTCACTGCACAAGCCTGAATCACTATCCGCAATCAACAAACTCCTGGCAGAACGCTGCGATGTAGAAAAACACAACGGGGAGTTCAAACTCCATCTCCTGATGCCCAGCCTGCGCAATATGCGTACATTCATCAGTCATATCCGTGACGGCCACCAGTTTACTGAGCCCTTGACGGACGGCGAACACAAAACCCTGGCCTGGCTGGCAGAAAAGACACAGGAACTTCTGAATGCCGAAGCACCTTACAAGCGAACGGTGCATCTGAGCATTGCCCTTGTACTCCTGTATGAAATTATCACCGAGAGACAAATATTCGATCCCCGGCGGCGCAGTGATTCCCAGGAAAGCGGGACGGATTTCTGGAAGAACCAGATCGATCCTTCATTCTCATGCCCGGCGGAGCCGACCATCATCACGCAATGCTGCTGGGGGGGAAACAACCCCGCAGGTCTGGATGAGAAAGAACACTTTATAAAGAAGTACGAAATAGTTGCCAAGCTGGACGACCTTTTCTCTGCTCTTGACGACAACACACTTTTTGTCCTTCCCTCCTTTCAAGAACTGGGGCTGAATGACTTTTGCCGTTTCGGCCACCTTCGGGTATACCCCATCGGCATGATGACAACCTACGCGCTTAACGCGGACGGGGAAATCATGGGCCCCCTGCAGTTCGCAGCGCATGACATAGTACACATGTCTGCCTGGACGAAGACACGCACATACGCGCAGCTGCCTGAACCCCTGTCACCGGGCCAGCTGATCCTGAGCAGTTCGCAGCACCGCCTGGCATTGCGTTGTCTGTTACAAGATCAGCTACCTGCCAATCTGGCGTCCCTGAAACTCGATTCAGCTTTGATATTACTGCTGTTTGACTTCCTGCATGAGCAGAGTCCCGTCGAGGCTGCACCCGCTCTGGACTACAGCCATGCCGGATTCGCCACGTGCTTTTCCATCCTGGCCGTTGCGCGCAGGCAGGCGCGGGGTTCCCATGTCAAAGAATTCCAGTCTGTCACAGATACCGAGGCTGCCAGAGCCGCGCTCTGGACACTGAGTCTGTGGAAATGCTGGCAGACAGCAGACTTTGGCGCACTGCCCCAGCAGCAACTGGAGACCTGTGCACGGGATTTCAAACAAAGGGAACTTCCCCGGCTGGAAAAACACCTGGAATTTATTGAATGGCACAGGGGCGCTCTACGCCAGATGTTTGCTGATCGTCACTGCAAACGCATCGCACCAGGCACCACGTCAGACCATTTCATAATCCGCTCCCGTGATTTCAACGATGAAGCAGATTACCTGTCACTGTTCTGGATACGCCACCAATTCAGCGGTCTGTGCCATCTGGACAACACCGATGTGATCTACTTCCATGCGTTAAGTTCGCCCGTGCTGCGTGGGCAAATGGAAAGCGTGACCGGCGCCAGCCTGCCGGATGAAATCCTGGACATGACTGACTGCCCGCCACCGATGCAGGCTGCACTGCTGCTTGAAGAGCCGGACACCAGAGTCGCTTGACCGGCACCAGCCCCGGGACGGTCCGCCTGTTCCGGTCGCCAGCACAGAATCCGGGAACTTCTCGCACGACTCCAGTCTCTAACACCTCGTCTTTTGTCTTTTAAAACAGCGAGGTCTTTTTTTATGCACAGCATCCAGACAGGAACTGCAGCCTATGAGAGCCCCGCTGGCCTTCAGGCCGGCGGCATGCGTCCGGCCTCCCCCACCAGCCACTATGGAAAGCGCAGCCTTGCTCTGCTGACGGGTCCTGCAACCACCAGCGCCGGAGCGCAAAACACAACGCCCCTCTCATCGCAGCACCAGCAGACTGCACCCCGGGATACAGTGGAACATCAGGAGCCGAAGCGGTTTTGCAGCTTGCCCGACCTCGGCAGCCCACACCTGAACATCAATTCGCCAATACCAAACTGGACGCCACCGCAGGAGCTGACAGAACGCCCGACGTCCACGCCCACACTGGAAAAGGACGAGGCCCTGACCGGCTCACTGCAGGAAATCGAGTCACTGTCCGACATCAAAAAGCGACTGGCAGAACGCAGCAGCGTAGAAAGACTCAATGGGGAGTACAAATTTGATCTCCTGATGCCCAGCTTGCGCAATATGCGTACATTCATCAGCCATATCCGTGAAGGTCACCAGTTCCCTGAGCCTTTGACGGCCGAAGAACAGGAGACCCTGGCCTGGCTGGCACAAAAAACACAAGCGCTTCTGGATGCTGGAGCCCCTTACAAGCGTACGGTGTACATGGCCACCGCGCTTATGGTCCTGTGCGAAATAATCACAGAAAGACAAATACTCGATCCCCTGCGCAGCGCTGAGGCCCAGGACAGCGGCAAGCCTTGGCAACATCTGGACAGTTCTTCACTGTACGACTGCATGGATCCAACCATCATCATGAAATCTTACTGGGGCGAGGATACCCCCGAAGGTCTGACTGCGCACAAGGACTTCATCGGCAAATACGTACACGGTTTCGGGCTGGACCAACTTCCTCTTTGTATTGACGATGAAAGACTTTTTGTTTTTCCTTCTTTTCAGCCACTGACGCTGGACGACTTTTGCTACTTTGGCCACCTTCCTGTGCATCCGGTCGGCATGATAACCACCTATGCGGTCAAGGTGCACCAAAGGTTCATGAGTCCGCTGCAATTCGCCATGCATGACATGGGGCACATGTGTTTTCAGAAGGAGCTGGGCGCACCCAGACAGCCCCCTCTGACGCCGGGCGATTTTGTGCTGTCCAGTCCGGACAAACGCCTGGAAATGCGTTGTCTGCTACTGGATCAGTTGCCTGCCGGTCTCGTCCCCCTGATGCGCGATCCGGCCCTGCGGTTGCTGCTGTTTCATTTTTTCCATGAGCGAAATTTGTCCATCTCTGCCGCCGTTCTTAAATACAGCCAGCCTGCCTTTCTCTTTTCCCTCGCCACCCTGGCCCGTGCGCGCCGGGAGCAGCGGACCGACTACCCCGAAGAGTACCAGTCACTCACAGATGCCGAGGCGGCCAGGGCCGTACTCTGGACACTGAGTCTGTGGAGATGCTGGCAAGCAGCAAACTTCCATCCATTGACACCAAAACAGCAGCAAGCCTGTACGCGACATTTTGAGCAAGCAGAGCTTCCCCGGCTCAACAAACACCTGGAATTTATTGAACGCCACCGCATTCTTCTGCGTCAGCTGTTTGCTGATCGTCATTGCATAAGGGTGGGAGAAGGCACCCCGTCAGACCATTTCCGGATCCAGTCCCGCGAGCTGGAACATGAAATCTGCCATCCCATCCAGATCCTGCTCCAGGCCTGGCATGAACCCAGTGGCCTGTGCAATCTGGACAACACTGATTTGTTTTACTTCCATGCGTTGAATGTGCCCGCGCTGCGTGGGCAAATGGAAAGCGTGACCGGTGCCAGCCTGCCGGATGAAATCCTGGACATGACTGACTGCCCGCCACCGATGCAGGCTGCGGCGCTGCTTGAAGAGCCGGACACCACAGTCGCTTGACCGGCTCCCGGCCCGGCAGGGTCCGCCTGTTCCGGTCGCCAGCACAGAATCCGGGAACTTCTCGTACGACGCCAGCCTCTAAAGCTTTGTCCTTTATATTTCAAAAACGGATATTTCAAAAACGGCGAGGTTATCTTTTATGAACGGAATCCAGACAGGAGCCGCAGCCCCCGGGGACCATGGCAGCCTTGATGCTTACGTCATGCGTCCCGTCTCCCCCACCAGCCAGTATGGCGGGCGCAGCGTTGATCCGCTGACAGGCCAAACCGCCAGCATACAAACGGCCGACAGCATAGTCCCCACATCCTCGCGCAAGTGGGCCTCATCCCGGGACACAGTTGCGGATCAGGACCTGCCGCAGCTGGCAGACTTCCCGGACCTTGCCAACCCGCACCTGGCCATCAACTATCCCGCTCCGGACTGGACGCCACTGGAGAAGCGGATAAAACTCCCGCTGTCCACGCCGACACTGGAAAAGGACGAAGCTCTGACCAGCTCACTGCAGGAAATCGGGTCACTGTCCGACATCGAAAAGCGGCTGGCAGAACGCAGCAGGGTAGAAAGACTCGATGGGGAGTACAAATTTGATCTCCTGATGCCCAGCTTGCGCAATATGCGCACCTTCATCAGCCATATCCGTGAAGGCCACCAGTTCCCTGAGCCTTTGACGGACGGCGAACACAAAGTTCTGGCCTGGCTGGCAGGCAAAACACAGGCGCTTCTGGATGCCCAGGCCCCTTATCAGAAGACGGTGTATCTGGCTGTCGCGCTTGTAGCCCTGTGTGAAATCATCACCGAACGGCAAATTCTCGCTCCCCTGCGCAGCAGTGATTCGCAAGCCAGCGGGAGGCCTGCCGGGAGCCAGATCGATTCTTCCTTGTCATCCTCCGTAGATCCGGAAATCATCATGAAATGCTGCTGGGGGGAGAACAACCCCGGAGGCTTGAATACGATAAAAACATTTTGCAAGAGGTACGTAACCTATTCCAATCTGGCAGAGCTTTTCACCGCGCTTGACAACAACACCTTGTTTGTTTTTCCTTCCTTCCAGGACTTGGGGCTGAAAGATTTTTGCCGTTTTGGCCATCTGCCTGTGTACCCCATCGGTATGATACCGACCTATGCGCTCAACGCGGACGGGTACATGATGAGTCCCCTGCAGTTCTTGATGCACGACATAACACATATGTCTACGCTGGTGATGCAAACAAGTACGTACGCGCGCCAGCGTCCGTCCCGGTCGCAGGGCGAGCAGGTTCTGCGCACTTGGCAACGACGCTTTGAGTTGCGTTACCTGTTGCTGGATCAGCTACCTGCCTGTCTGGCACCCCTGGAACTCGATCCGGCCCTGGTATTGCTGCTGTTCGACTTACTGCATGAGAAGGCTCCAGACGATGGCGCACCCTCGCTGAACTACAGTCATTCCGGGTTCGCCCTTTGCTTCTCCACCCTGGCCGCTGCACGCAGGGAGCTGCGGGCTGGCTATGCCGAAGAATTCCAGTCTGTCACAGATAGCCAGGCGGCCAAGGCCGTGCTCTGGACACTTTGTCTCTACAAATGCTGGCAGACAGCAGACTTTGGCGCACTGACCCAGGAGCAACGGGAGGCCTGTGTACGGGATTTTGAGCACAGAGCGCTTCCCCGGCTGAAGCAGCACCTGGAATTTATCAAATCCCACAGGAGCACTCTGCGCCAGCTGTTTGCTGATCGTCACGGCAAGCGCACCGCACCCGGCACCCCGTCAGACAGTTTGCGTATCCACTCCAGCGTTTTCAGCGACGAAACCGACTGCCCTGGCCGTTGCCTGTTCCAGGCCCGGCACAAATTCAGTGGCCTGTGCAATCTGGACAACACGGATGTGATCTACTTCCATGCGTTGAATTCGCCCGTGCTGCGTGGGGAAATGGAAAGCGTGACCGGCACCCGGCTGCCGGATGAATTCCTGTGCATGACTGACTTCCCGCCGCAGGCTGACGAACCGGACACCAAGGCCATCTGACTCTATCCTGGTGCCGGAACTGTCCGCCAGTTCCGGTCGCCAGCACAGAATCCAGGAACTTCTCGCACGACGCCAGTCTCTAACGCTTCGTCTTATATCTTTCCAGAACAGCGAGGTCTTTTTTTATGAACGCAATCCAGACAGGCGCTGCTGCCCGTGAGAACCCTGGCAGCCTGCACACTTGCGACACGCGTCCTGCTTCCCCCAGCTGCCAATATGGAAAGCGCAGTGTTCATCTGCAGAAGGGGCCTCCAACCACCAGTGCGGGCGCGGAAAGCCAGAGCGCCCGTTCATCGCCGCGCAAGCGGGCGGCACCCCAGGATAGAGTTGTGGATCAAGGCCTGCCGCGGCTGGCAAACTTCCCGGACCTTGGCAACCCGCACCTGGCCATCAACTATCCCGCATCGGACTGGATACCACTGGAGAAGCGGATAAAACTCCCTGTGTCCACGCCGACACTGGAAAAGGACGAGGCCCTGACCGGCTCACTGCAGGAAATCGGGTCACTGTCCGACATCGAAAAGCGGCTGGCAGAACGCAGCAGGGTAGAAAGACTCGATGGGGAGTACA
>MPMQ01000069.1 GCA_002238585.1 Kistimonas sp. bin40
GCTTCAGGCTGCCTTCGGCGGGTTCCTGCTGCTGGCGGCATTACCTCACCGCTCACTTTACAGGCGAGCCGGCACTTTACAGGCGAGCCGGCACTTTACAGGCGAGCCGGCACTTTACAGGCGAGCCGGCACTTTACAGGCGAGCCGGGCGTGTCCCGTCCTTGCGCCATGGGGCATGCGTCAGGTCTGCGAATAATGCCAGTGAGATGAGACGCGCTATCCTTCCCCGCCCTGAAGGATGGGGCTTGCCGCGCACCGTGTCAGTGGCTGGCGCCATCAGAGTCGGCGGTGACAGGTCGCTGGCCAGACAGTCACGAGCGCATCACAAGCGGGTACTCCCTCTGCGAGAGTCCGGGTTCCTGACACGCACAGCAACTGTCTCGTGACTGTGGATTACCAGAACAGGAACACCGGGGGGCGTAGCCGATGGGTTATGAGCCGGCCTCCTTCTTCAACCGCGATCCAGGACCCTTTCAATACCAACGAATGCGTGCCGGACTGGGTACTGGCAGGGCGGTTGTCCTGCGCGGGAACCTGGTGCCTGCTGCCCTGTCCATGGTGCTGTAACGACCGGGTCAACGGTGAAACGGTCAAGGGAGATGAAGAGTCAAGGGGATGAAGAGATGGCCTATTCAATGCCAGCGGCACAATCGTCCGGGGTGCTGGCCCCGGACAGGCAGCAGGCGATTGCTGTGCAAACAGAGCCTTGTACTGGCGATGCAGAGGCTGATGAGGAGATCAGCATCTACGGCCACAACTGGCTGCTGCGCAAGGCGGATGTCAAGCGGCTCGTTGGCTGCGTCATCTGCCGTGGTGCTGCGGCGGAGCGCAGCCTGTGCCTGACGACTGAGCACAGTGTCTGCGCCCTGTGCTTTGCGCAACTAGATATTTTCGGCAGCTGTACCCTGTGTAGTACACCGATCTTTGATGAGCAATGGCGTACTTTTCACGATGCTATTTTGAAGCAGCGGCAGAGCAGTGCGTTACAGGACATGGCACCGATAAGGTGCGCAGACTGTAGAGTCTGGTCGGGTGTGGAAGATGGTATGAAGCAGCATGCGCGACAATGCAGGCCGCAGGTGCGTTGGTGCACCTGGTTGGGCTGCTCATGGAACGGCCTGCCGGAGCAGCAGCCAGAGCATGATCGCGTGTGTGACTGGCGACCGGTGAAATGCTCCCAGGAGGGCTGCGAGGAACAGTTTCCCCTGTGCTACAGGCAGGAGCACGAGGCGGGCTGCGAGTACCAGCCCGCGACCCTGGGCATGCTGCAGATCAGGCTGGGCCGGAGGCGCCAGTTCGACAGCCTGCATCAGAGCTGTCAGCAGCCTGCCGAGAGTCTGGCAGGGCTGACACGGGCGGAGCTGCGTGAGCGTTTGCAGCAGATGGCGTCTCTCTTTTCCTCGTTGTATGAAGCCGTCAGGGAACAGTCGCCAGCAGAGCCTGCGGCTGTTGATAGCCTGACAGACTGCCCTTGGGGTTGTGGTTTTCGCGCCCCCCCGGTGTTGATGTCGGACCATCGGAGTCTGTGTCCCCGGTTGCCGAAAGATTGTTATTTTTGCCCGGCAACGGTGTTGCGCGCGGATCTGGGCGAGCATCTGGGCAGCTGTCCGGACCGGCCGGTGTCCTGTCCCCGGGGCTGTGGGAAGCCGGATGTGCGTGCGCGGGATATCGAAAACGGCGTTCACCTGCGTGTCTGCCCGGTACCGGAGTGCGACGCTTGTCACGCGCTGCTGCCCAATCCCTACGGCTGGCATCCCTTTGAGGTTGTTGCCGATCACGAGGACGCGTGCCCCGCGCGTCCTGCGTCCTGCCTCTGGTGTTGTGACAGTCATCCTGTGGCGCAGTTTGCGCAACTGGCGGCAGACTGCCGTACGCGCCTGGAGGCTGCGGTACCTTGTTTTGAGGGGCGGCCTCTTTTCCTTCACCCCCGGTCATCGGGCCCCGTGTATGTCAAGGATCTGGAACAGGACAATCCCGTCTTTATTCGTCTGCCACAGCAGGCCCTTCTTGTGCGTCAGAAAAGTGCAGATGATCCCTACTGGAACCTGACCGGCCATCTGCGTTTTGTGTGGAGCGGCATGCACTGTTCGCTGGATTTGCGCTACATACCTTCCCGCTTTTGTTTCACTCTCGTATCCACGACGCCGGTGCCGGGCGGGGTGTTGTCGGCCAGCTTGCGCCGGGCCGATGGTACCCTGGTGGAACGACTCGGCACTGTGCAGAAGCCGGGGCTGCTGTCATGGGTGAAGTGGCCGGGGGCCCAGCCCGGCACACCGCAGCTGAATTTCACGCCTTCTGTCCATTATGAAAAGCAATGGGAAACAGAGGCTGTTTATGTTAACGCAGTCAACGAGATCGAACGCGAGGCACCAGAGAACACGGCCTTTCTCCTGCATCTGGAAACGGATGCCAGCCAGAATTGACAGCGGATGAAGCCGGGGCGATGGGCAGGAAGAAGCTGGTCGGGGAGCTGTCAGCTATAGAGCGATCCGGTAGCCAGACGGTCATGAGCAGACGTGCAATGCCGGACCATTGTTCTCATCCGTGCGTGCTGGCTGTGGTGCACGGCTGTGCGCGCGGGATATAGACAACAGTTCTCATGCGTGTGGCTGCACTATGTGGGTCCCGGAGGTGGGTCTGAGAGGTGGGTCTGAGAGGTGGGTCTGAGGGGATTGCCACTTTCATACCAGTACCAGCGTTTTTGGCCTGCGGGCACGGGCGAGCCTGCTCAGGACTGATGACACCCATTTTCAAATACAACGGATGCGCACAGAAGCAGACGGCGGCCCTTGAACTGAGGAGGAACTTTTCTGCTGCTGTTGCATCTATACGCCACCCAGGATGCTGACAGTCGACAGTGGGGCTGTTGAGGAGCTCAAAAGATGGCGTACTCAACGCAACCGGGACCATCCGCCACGGCGTCTGGTACGGGTACACAGCAATCGGGCGCCACCGATGACAAAGAAGAGATCAGGATTTACGGTCACAACTGGCGGCTGGGAAGGGCAGCTGTCAGACGCTTGTACCTCTGTTGTGTCTGTTCTGAGGCGGCGGCAGAGCGCACGCTGTGCGGGCAGACTTCGCACGCTGTGTGCGCTGCGTGCTTCACGGAAATGAACCTTCACCATATTCGCAGCTGTCCCTGTTGTCGTGAGCCTTTTTTGGCATCCGGACGCCGCACTTTTCATGACTCTATTCTGAAACAGCACCAGAGCCGGATGCTAAGGGACGCCGCTTCCATAGATTGCGCTCAATGCCGCCAGTGGTCCGGTGTGGAAGATGGTATGGAGCGGCATGCGCAACAGTGCGGTGCCAGGTTGCACCCGTGCCCCTGGTCGGATGCGGGTTGCCAGTGGCGCGGTCTACAGGAGCAGCTGCAAGCCCACAGCTACAGGTGTGACTGGCGGCCCGTGATCTGCTCCCTGCACGGCTGCCAGGCACAGATCCCCCTGCGCCAAAGGCAAGAGCACGAGGCGCGCTGCGCGTATCGACCTGCCCGCCCGGGCCTGCCAGATACCGATGTGCACTGGGGGCCTCCGCTGCGCAACATTCTGCGTCAGTCCTTTGAGCAGCCTTTCGACGGATCGGAAGCCTTGTCACTATCGGGGGGCTTTGCGCGCGAGCAGCTGAGAGTGTCTCTCGTTTCTGTTTTGGCGTTTGGTTTTCACGGTGAAAATCCAGCAGACACCATGTTCATGGATGCAGAAGCCATGCTTATGGCAGGCGAGGATGACGGGGATAACGCGGCGAGCTGCCGGTGGGGCTGTGGTTTTCGTGCCGGCTGGGCGCAGATGCTGGCGCACAATGCCGATTGCCCCCTGTTTCCGGTATCTTGCCGCTTCTGCCCGCAAACGCTGGCGCGTGCTGATCTGAGTGATCATAGGGAAAACTGTCCGGACAGGCCGGCATTGTGCCCGCTTGGTTGCGCCCAGCCGGGGCTGCGTGTGCGGGATATGGAAGACGGTTCTCACGCGCGTGTCTGTGACGCCAACAGGCCGCTGGTCTGCAGCCGCTGCGACAGCATTTTGCCCGCGTGCCCCTACCGTTTGCGATTCCGGATGCTTTCAGAGCATCTACAAGCGTGTCCCCGGCGCCCGGTGGCCTGCCGCTGGTGCCTGGGATGTCACCCCTATGGCGGGTTTGACACGATAGAGGCAGGCTGTCGTGCCTGGCTGGAGGCGAATGCGCCCGTCCTGGAAGGACGACCTCTTGTTCTTCAATCCGGGGCGCCGGGTCCGGTGTACGTCAGAAGTCGTGGGGAGGACGATGCCGTCTTCATATACTTGCCACGCCAGACTCTGGAGGCTGAGCTGGCAAATGGCACTTCTGCGCCTGTAAGAAACCTGACCGAAAATCTCAGATTTGTGTGGAACGGCATGAGCTGTGCCCTCGATTTCTTCTGTGGTGCATTTTTCCAGGCTTCATTTCGCGTGCGAGCCGCAACGCTGGACTTTCATCTGACGGTATCGGCCAGCCTGCGTCTGGACGATGGCACTCTGATAGAACGATGCGGGGCCAGGCATGCGGTTGAGGGAGGACTGAGATTCCACAACTATTACCTCCATGGTCCGGCAGGCCCCCAAATGTGCACAGAATATATTGCTATCGAGTCGTTTTATTACATGGCTGGAACCGCATTGCAGAACAGGGGCTTTCTGTTGCATCTGCAGATTGTGGGCCGCCAGAACTGACGGCTGACCTGCGGGCGAACCTATGCCGTGACCCAGAGCCCGCCAAGCCCCGTCCGTCAGGACGGGGCGGATGTCAATGTAGTGGTCCTCGTCTTGTCGCTGTGCCATGTGAGGCGATGCGGATGTTCTTGTCAGGCCGCAGCCGCCCCCCGGCTGGAAGAGGCCGTTATCGTTCTCCCGCTGCACGCCATTTTCGAATACAGACCCCATTGTCAAACACAACTGATGCGCACAGGACCGGGCAAGGGACCTTGACCTGCGGCGGAACTTCTGTGCTGCTATCGCGTCTATCTGGCAGCCATAGTGATGACAGCAAGGCTGTTGAGGAGTTGAAAAGATGGCGTATGCACTGCAAGCGGGACCGTCCTCCAGGGAGTCTGGTGCGGGTGCACAGCAACCGGCTGCCCGCGATGACAAAGAGGAGATCAGAATTTACGGCCGCAACTGGCTGCTGAGCAAGGCGGATGTCAAGGGGTTATACATTTGCTCTGTCTGCTCTGCTGCGGCGGCAGAGTCTACGCTGTGCGAGCAGACCGCGCACGCTGTGTGCGCTGCGTGCTTCACGGAAATGGGCAGCCACAATATCCGCAGCTGCCCCTGTTGCCGCAAGCCTTTTTTGCCATCCGAACGCCGCACTTTTCATGACTTTTTTCTGAAACAGCACCAGAGCCGGATGTTACAGGACGCAGCTTCCATCGACTGTGCTCAATGCAGACGCTGGTGCGGTGTGGAAGATGGTATGAAGCGGCATGCGCAACTGTGCGGTCCACAATTGCACCAGTGCCCCTGGTCGGATGCCGGTTGCCTGTGGAGTGGTTCACAAGAGCTGAAGCAAGCTCACAGCCACAGGTGTGACTGGCGGCCCGTAACCTGCTCTCTGGACGGCTGCGAGGCACAGATTTCCCTGCGCCAACGGGCAGAGCATGAGGCTGGCTGCGTGTACAGGTTCGCATACGAGACAGACGAGTCAGATGTGTCGGATGCGTCAGATGCGTCAGATGTGTCGGATGCGTCAAATGCGTCAGATGCGTCAGATGCGTCAGATGCGTCAGATGCGTCAGATGCGTCAGATGCGTCAGATGCGTCAGATGCGTCAGATGCGTCAGATGCGTCAGATGCGTCAGATGCGTCAGATGCGTCAGATGAGCTAACAGAGGTGCATGAAGCACGTGAGCAGTACCTCAACCAGCACAGCAGGGCGGAGGAGTACTTGGCACAACTCGTGGGTCGGATCATGCCGCAGCCTGCCGGGAGTCCGGCAGAGTTATCACTATCGGAGCGGTTCGGACGCATGGCGCTTGAAATGTCTTTCACGCCTGCTGTGCAGCACGCCCTCAACCCTGATTTGCCAGCAGAAGCCTCGCCCATGGGTGCCGGGTGCAGCTGCCCTTGGGGCTGCGGTTTTCGTTCCAGCCCGGGGTCGATGTCATCTCACAGTGCAGTCTGCCCCCTCTTGAATGCCCCTTTCTGATGGCAAGGCTCCGGTGCTGGCACTGTACATTTTCAGGCAGAACAAAGGCCGATGCTGGCTGCATATCACTCCACGGGGTGGTCTTTGCCGGGGGACGCTGTCTGTCGTCAACGGCGGTCTCTCTCCAAATACCATGAATAGCGGCAGGACACGGGAACCTGGTGTCAGGGCACTGCGGAGGAACTTTTCCTTTTCGCTGGTGTCCACCCTCCCGACAGGCAGTGTCTGTCAATAACAATTTGTTTGAGAGGATCAAAAACCGTGAATTTAAAACGAGCGCAACAAGCGTCGCCAGTGTCCGACTTGGGTACAGCGCAACCGGCGGCGCAGCGGCCCAAAGAGGCTGCCGCCTATGACAAAGAGGTGATCAGGATCTACGGCCACAAATGGCTGCTGAGAAAGACGGATGCTCAACGGCTATACCTCTGTCCCGTCTGTTTTGATGCGGCGGCAGAGCGCACACTGTGTGGGAATTCTGCACATGCTCTGTGCGCCGCGTGCTTCACGACAATGGAGAATCGCAATATAACCGCCTGCCCCAGTTGTAAAGAGCGTTTTTTACGGCGCACACTGCGCAGTTTTCACGACTCCATTCTGGAGCAGCACCAGAATCGGATTTTACAGGACATGGGAACCATAGGTTGTGCGCAATGTGGAGACTGGTCTGGTGTGCAAGATGGCATGAAGAAGCATGCGACACTGTGCGGTATACAGCAGCACCCATGCCCCTGGTCGGGCGCAGGCTGCACATGGACCGGTTCGCTGGAGCAGCAGCACGCTCACGGCTATGAGTGTGACTGGCGCACCCAGACCCGCTCAACGGATGGCTGTGCGGTAGAGACGCCCCAGCACCAAAGGGAGCAGGAGCCCGGTGATGCGGGCAGAGCCGCCATGCTGGAGGAGCCAGAGGAATCCTATGAGTCAGATCAGTCAGATGAATCCCGTGCGTCAGATCAGTCAGATGAGTCCCGTGCGTCAGGTCACTCAGATGAATCCCGTGAGTCAGATCAGTCAGATGAATCCCGTGCGTCAGGTCGCTCAGATGAATCCCGTGCGTCAGGTCGCTCAGATGAGGAGAGTATGGATCCGCGCAGGGTGGAGCGGATAGAACAATGCGTAAGGCAGTTGTTTGCGCTACCTGTCGCCGGTGCGCCAGGCTTGTCACTCTGGGAGCGGCTCGAAAACAGTGTGCGGAGAGAGGATCTCCTTTCTTCGTTGCATCGCGCACTCAACGATGAACAATGATTGCTCCGCAGTGCCCTTGCCGAGCGAGAGGGGGGCGAGGGAAGTGACCCAGTGCGCGGCAAGCCCCGTCCTGAAGACAAAGGCGTCCTTCTCCTGCCGCCCTGCCGCGCGTGCTCGTCGTACACCTGGCTCAGCTCCCAACACAATGGATAAACACCAGCACCGGACAAGGTCCCTTGCCCTGTGGAGGAACTTTTCTGCCGCTGTTGTGTCCATTCGTGCAGGCTGATGTTGACAGCCGGCCTGTCGAGGAGATGAAAAGATGGCATACGCCATGCAACCGGGACCCTCTTCCATGGTGCCTGGTGCGAACACACAGCCCCCGGCTGCGCTGCGGTCAGTAGCGGCTGGAAGCGATGACAAGGAGGCGATCAGGATCTACGGTCACAACTGGCTGCTGAAAAAGACGGATGCCAAGCGGTTATATCTGTGTTCTGTCTGCCCTGATGCGGCGGCAGAAGCGACGCTGTGTGGGCGGACTTCGCACGCAGTCTGTGTCGCATGCTTCACGGCAATGGAAAGTCACCAGATAGTCAGCTGCCCCAGTTGTCGCGAGCCTTTTTTGCCATCCGAACACCGCACATTGCATGATTCTTTTCTGCAACAGCACCAGCAGCGGATGCTCCAGGACGTCGCTTGGGTAGACTGTGCGCAATGCAAAAGCTGGTCCGGTGTGGAAGATGGTATGGCCAGGCATGCGCAGCAGTGCGGTCCAGGCTGGCAGCCGTGCCCCTGGTCGGGCGCTGGCTGCCGCTGGCGGGGACCACAGGAGCAGCAGGCAGTCCACAGCCGCCGGTGTGACTGGCGCACCGTGACTTGCTCAATGCAGGGCTGTGCCCAGCAGTTTCCCCTGTGCCAAAGGCAAGAGCACGAGGCAGGCTGCGTGTGCCGACTTGGTGTGGCGGACGTGCTCGACACCGTGCTGGGGCAGCCGTGGGAGATCCTGTTCGATAATTTCTTTCAGCAGCCTGTCGACAGTTCTGAAGATATATCGCTATCAGAGCGGATTGCACGCCTGGAGCACAGAATGTCTGTTTTGTCTGCGCTGGGGCGATTCTTCAGAAATGATCTTCCGGCAGGGATTGTGCGCACGGACAGCGAGGACAGCGAGGACAGCGAGGTCAGCGAGGGCAGCGAGGACAGCGAGGTCAGCGAGGGCAGCGAGGTCAGCGAGGTCAGCGAGGTCAGCGAGGATAGCGAGGGCAGCGAAGTCAGCGAAGACAGAGAGGGCCGCTGCCTGTGGGACTGCGGTTTTCATGGCAGGCTGACGCAGATGGCAGAGCACCATATGACCTGCCCCCTGTTTCCGGAAATGTGTCGCTTCTGCCCGCAAACGGTGCCGCGTTCTGATCTGAATGCCCATCTGGCAAGTTGCCCGGACCGACCGGAATGCTGCCCTTTTGGCTGCGGTCAGCCGGGGCTGCGTGCGCGGGATATAGAAGACGGTTCTCACGCGCGTATCTGTACTGCCAACAGAGCGCTGGTGTGCGGCGACTGCCAGACTCTTGTGCCTTTGTCCGAACCTTCGTACAGGTTCCGCGCCCAGAGGCTCGAAGAGCACAGACAAGAGTGCCCCCAGCGCCCGATGTCCTGCCGCTGGTGCCTTGGCTGTCATCCCTTTACAGGCTTTGACGCAAGGCAAGCCAGTTGCCGTGCCTGGGTGAAGACGCATGCGCCAGGCCTGGAAGGTCGCCCCCTTGTTCTCCAACCCGGAGCCCGGGGTCCGGTGTATGTCAGGTCCCGGGGCGACGATGATGCCGTCTTCATTCGTTTTCCACAACAGACGCTTGAGCGAGAGAGGGAGAGTGAGACTTATGCAAGGAACCTGACCGGGAATCTCCGCTTTGGTTGGAGTGGCATGCGCTGTGAGCTTGATTTCTTCTGCACCGGATCTTTCGGGATTTGTTTCCGGGTGCTGACCAGCACGCTGAGCACGGATCTGATGGCGTCGGCCAGCCTGCGTCTGGACGACGGCACCCTGATACAACAATGGGGGGCAGAGGACAGACTGGGGTTCCATGACCTGTGTGGCCATGGCCTGGAAACCCCGACCAGAAGCACAGGATATTGTTCTGTGGATTCGCTGGACGAGGAGATTGACCGCACTGTCCTGGAGAGCAGGGACTGGCTGTTGCAGCTGCAGGCTGAGGGCCGCAGAAGGCGTTTATAAGCCGATCAATGGCTGGAGACGGCTCGTCAGGGATGGGCGGTTATGAGGATTCTGTCGCCAGATAGTAGAAGGACATCACAAGGGAAGCATCTCCTTTGAAGGATCATGTCTGGCGGCTGGCTCTGGTCCTGCGCTGTGAATTTTCAGGGCAGAGCAAGGGCCAGGGCTGCGGCATACCACTCCCGTTTGTGGTCCTTTTCAACACCACCGCTGCCTGTGGAGGAACTTTCCTGCTGCTGCCGGGTCCGAGTTGGCACAATTGTGTCAACAGCAAGGCTGTTATGGAGAGAGAAATATGGCGTTTTCAATGCAACCGGGACCTTCCTCCATGGTGCCTGGTACGAGCACCGGGCAACCGGCTGCTGTAGTCGCGGCCACCGAGGAGAAAGGGGAGATCCGGATCCATGGTCACAACTGGCTGCTGCGCCAGAGTGATATCCGGCGGTTGCACGTCTGTTCCATCTGTTTTGATACTGCGGCAGAGCGCACTTTGTGCAAGGACACGTCGCACGCTGTGTGCAGTGCGTGCTGCACGAAAATGGAGCAGCGCGAGATAGACAAATGCCCCAGTTGCCGTGGGCCCTTCGCGTCATCCGGGCAGCGCTCTTTTCACGACTCCATTCTTGAAAAGCAGCAGACCCGGGTGCTACAGGACGCCGCGCCCATAGATTGCGCTGAATGCGAACGCTGGTCAGGTGTGGAAGATGGCATGAAGAAGCATGCACAACTGTGCAGCTCTGCCGCAGGCCATGGCAAAGGAAAACAGCGTATGAAGAGGAAGGCGAAACTGGTCAGTGCAGAGCTGTATTCGTGCGCCTGGTCGGAGGCCGGGTGCACATGGCGCGGTTCGCAGGAACAAAAGCCAGCCCATAGCCGTGCCTGTCACTGGCAACCTGTGACCTGTTCGCTGGAGGGCTGTGTCGAACAGATGCCTTTGTGCCAAAGGGAAGAGCACGAGGCCGGTTGCCAGTACCGGCCCGCCAGCCTGGGTGTGCTGCACACCAATTGGCGCAGGCTGCAGCAGATGGAGAGCCTGAATCAGTTGTGTCAGCAACCTGTCGACAGTCTGGCAGCACTATCACCTGCGCAGCGGCTCGAACGCCTGCAGCAGACAATGTCGCTCTTCTCTTTGTTGTATCAAGCCGTCAGCGATGCGGCGCGCGCAGAGGCCACGGATAGCGAGGAAGAGGCCATGGCGGCAGATAGCCAGGAGGAGGCGGTGTCCACGGATAGCGAGGAAGAGGTCAGGTCCGCCGATAGCGAAGCAGGGATGATGAGCATGGATGACGAGATAACCTGTGGCTGGGGCTGCGGTTTTCATGACGCCCGGAGACGCATGTCTCTTCACGCTGACGACTGCCCCCGCTTGCCGCAAACCTGTTCCCGCTGTTGGCGACAGGTGCGGCGTGCCGATATGGATGCCCACCGGAGCAGCTGCCAGGCAAGACCGGTCTTTTCTTCTGCCAGCCGGCCAGCGGCGCCCGATGCCCAGCAGCAGGCCAGCGGTTCTCAGGCAGGCTCCCCTGCCAATCGCTCATTGTTTTGCGACTATTGCCAGACTTTTCAGCCCGGGCAGCGGTACAGGTTCGACTCCCTGGTTCTCGAAGAGCACAAGCAAGAGTGTCCCCAGCGCCCGGTGTCCTGCATCTGGTGTCTTGACAGCCACCCCTTTACGCGGTTTGACGAATACGAGGCCCGTTGTCGCATCCAGTCACAAACGCATGTGCCTTACTTGGGAAACCGGCCTCTTGTACATCAATCCGGGGCCTTGGGGCCGGTGTTCGTCAGGTCGCCGAGAGAGGATAATCCGGTCTTTATTCGTTTGCCACGCCAGGCCCTTGTGCATCAAAGAGCCAGTGGCACTTACAGGAACCTGACCGAGAATATAAGCTTTGAGTGGGACGGCATGAGCTGTGCCATCAATTTCTGCTACGGCGTTTCCCAATTTCGCCGCCCTCGCCTTGATGTGTTTTCCAGCACCCGGAAATGTCGCCATATAGTGTCGGCCAGTCTGCGTGAGGATGGCGGCCGCCTGCTGGAAGAATATGAGGAGGTGGGTGCGCCTGAGGGAAGGGTGATGTTCAGGGCTTTTGCCGTCGGTGGCCCGAAAGGCTCAAAAAGCAGCATCTCAAATATCACCATTGAGTCGCTGGAGGATTCTGACCTTGCAGCATCGCAGGACAAGGACTTCCTGTTGCATCTGCAGGTTGAAAGGGCCGAGAGCTGGTAGCCGATCAACGGCGGGAGGCGGCAGGTCAGAAATGGCGGTGCTGGGGTCGCCGGACAGTCAGGAGGACATCACCAATGGCGTACGCGCTCTGAAAGGCTGTTGCTGATGTCATGGCCCCGGCCCTGATGCCGTAGCTTTCCAGGCCCGGATGCGGGCTGGCACTTTCTGCATGTCAATCCACGCTGTGTCCGCCTCTTGCCAGCACAACGGCTGCCTGCAGGACCAGGCCTGGCTGGCGGGTTTTGCCCCCTGAAGGAACTTTTCATCTGCCGCCGGGTCCGAGTTGGCACGATTGTGTCAACAGCAAGGCTGTTCTGGAGATAAAAAGATGGCGTTTGCAATGCAACCGGGACCTTCCTCCGTTGTCCCTGGTACTGGTACAGCGCAACGGTTCGCTGAGGGGGCGGTAGCGATCGCCGATGAGCAAGAGCAGATCAGCATCCATGGTCACAACTGGCTGCTGTGCACGAGCGATATCCGGCGGATGTATATCTGCACTATCTGTTCTGATGCTGCGGCAGAGCGTACTTTGTGCGCCGAAACTGCACACGCTGTGTGCGATACCTGCCGCACGCAAATGGAGCAACGCAAGATAGACAGATGCCCCAGTTGCCGTGGGACTTTCACGTCCTCCGGACAGCGCTCTTTTCACGACTCCATTCTGAAACAGCAGCAGATCCGGGTGCTGCAGCACGCCGCTTCCATAGATTGCGCTGAATGCGGCCACTGGTCAGGCGTGGAAGATGGCATGAAGAAGCATGCGCAACTGTGCCCTGCTGTCGCGGGCCTCGGCACAAGAAAACAGCCTGTGCAGGGGAAGGAGACACGCGCCGGTTCACAGCTGCACACCAATTGGCGCAGGCAGCAGCCGATGGAGAGCCAGCAGCAGGTAATGTCGCACTTCTCTTTGGGGGGTCAATTCGTCCGCGACGCGGCGCGTGCAGAGGCTACGGATAGCGAGGAAGAGGCCATGGAGGTAGATGGCGAAGAGGAAACAGGGTCCATGGATAGCGCAGCAGAGACCAGGTCCGCCGGTGGCTGGAGTGGGTTCATACTCACGTTCGCCGATAGCGAGGGAAATGTGATCATGACCGTACGGCGGTGATGGTCATGGATGACACAACTGCTGCCTGCAAGACCTGGCCTGGCGGGCGGGCTTGCCGCCTGAAAGAACTTTTCAGCCACCGCCGGGTCCGACCTGTAACAATGTGTCAGCAGCCAGGCTGTTCTGGAGATAAAAGATGGCGTTTTCAATGCAGCCGGGGCCTTCCTCCATGGTGCCTGGTACGGGCGCAGGGCAACGGGTCGCTGAGGGGGCGGTGGCGATCACCGAAGAAAAAGAGCTGATCAAAATCTATGGTCACAACTGGCTGCTGCGCAAGAGCGATGCCAGGCGGTTGTACATCTGTACTATCTGTACTGATACTGCGGCAGAGCGCACCCTGTGCGAGAAGACTTCGCACGCTGTGTGCGTTAGGTGCCGCACGCAAATGGAGCAACGCAAGATAGACAAATGCCCCAGTTGCCGCGGGCCTTTTGCCGACCCTGAAAAGAGCTCTTTCCATGACTGTGTTCTACGACAGCATCAGAGCCGGATTCTGCAGGACATTGCCGTCATAGATTGCGCTGAATGCCAGGCGTGGTCGGGCGTGGAAGATGGCATGAAGGGCCATGCACAACTCTGCGATGGCAGCACCAGTGCGCACAAAAGAAAGCAACGTATGAAGCGGCAGGCGAGGCTGGGCAGTCCAGAGCAGCATGAGTGCGCCTGGTCGGATGCCGGGTGCCGGTGGCGCGGTTCGCAGGAACACAAGCAAGCGCATGACCGCGCTTGTGACTGGCGTCCTGTGACCTGTTCCCTCGACGGCTGTGCCGTACAGCTTCCCTTGTGCCAGAGGCAAGAACATGAAGCCAACTGTGAGTACAGGCCCGCACGTCTGGGGGTGCTCCACACCACGGTGCGCAGGGTGCAACAGCTGGAAAGGCTGCACCAGTTTTATCAGCAGCCTGCCGAGGATCTGGTCGCGCTCTCATCATCGCAGCGGCTCGAACGGCTGCAGGAGACAGCGTCTGTCTTTGCGTTGTTGTATCGGGCTGTCAGCGATGCGGCTCCAGCACAGGTCAGGCCCCTGGAGCTTGAGCGGGCCTGCCTCTGGAACTGCGGTTTTCATGCTGCCCCGGAGCGCATGGCAGCGCACAGGGCAGATTGTCCCCGCAGGCCGCAAACCTGTCGCTACTGTCCACAAAGGGTGCCGCGCCTTGATCTGAGTGCGCACATGACAAGCTGCCCGGCCAGACCGGCCTCCTGTCCGCTGGGCTGCGGACAATCGGGGTTGAGTGCGCGCGATCTGGAAGACGGTTCTCATGCGCGCTCCTGTGCCAAGCGCTCACTGGTGTGCAATGACTGCCAGATTTTGCTGCCCGAATGCTCGTACATGTTTCGATCCCGGATTGTCGAAGAGCACAAGAAAGTGTGCCCTCAGCGCCCGATGTCCTGCATCTGGTGTCTTGACAGCCACCCCTTTACGCGGTTTGACGAAGCGGAGGCACGTTGTCGCATCGCGTCACAAACGCATGTGCCTTACTTCGAAGACCGGCCTCTTGTACATCAATCCGGGGCCCTGGGGCCGGTGTTCGTCAGGTCGCAGGGAGAGGATAATCCGGTCTTTATTCGTTTGCCACGCCAGGCCCTTGTCAATCAAAGAGCCCGTGGCACTTGCAGGAACCTGACCTGCAATGTGCGCTTTGAGTGGGACGGCATGAGCTGTGCCATTGATTTCCTCTACGGAATGTCGCGCGTTTTCCGCGCTCACTTCCAGGTGTTTTCCCAAACCCGGAAATGTCGCCGTATAGTGTTGGCCAGCCTGCGTCAGGATGGCGGCCGCCTGCTGGAAGAATATGAGGAGGTGGGTTCACCTCAGGGAAGGCTGCCATTCCTGGATTTTTCCGTCGGTGGGCCGAGAGGCTCAAAAAGTAGCACCCCATGTATCACCATTGAGTCGCTGGAAGAGGCTGACCTTGCAGCAGCGCAGGACAGTGACTTCCTGTTGCATCTGCAGGTTGAGGGGCGCGACAACCGGTAGCCGGTCAGTGGCCCGGCGGCAGAACATGGACCGCGACTGGCATGCAATGTTTCTGGATATGCAATGCCTCTATCTGTGCAAGGGAGCGATGCTGTGCAAGGGAGCGATGGGAAACAGGGCGGGTCAGTGGTGCGGCTTTCAATGCCATTGAGCACAAAACCGCTGATGTGGTAGCAGGAGGCTTGTCCCATCATGAGACAGCAAGACTGACCAGGCCGTTATGTACAGGTGGACACAACGCGGTTGATGGTGTCGCAGTCTGACACTGCCATAGATAACACCATCAGGAGTCGTTACAAAATGAATATCTCAATGCCAGGCCCGGGTTCAACCGTCCAGACGCGCGCGGGCGCCAAGCGCAGAGCCAATGCCATGAATATCTCAACGCCAGGCCCGGATTCATCCGTCCAGACGCGCGCGGGCGCCAGGCGCAGAGCCAATGCCATGAATATCTCAACGCCAGGCTCGGACTCACCCGTGCGGACGCGCGCGGGCGCCAGGCGCAGAGCCAATGCAATGAATAGCTCAGCGCCAGGCCCGGACTCACCCGTGCGGATGCGCGCGGGTGCCAGGCGCAGAGCCAATACCCGGACACAAACCGGGGTGACAGACAAGACGACAATTTCAATAGACGGGCGCAGCTGGATTGTGCGACAAGCTGATGCTGATCGCCTGATGTTGTGCACTATTTGCCTTACAGGCCTGGTGCAACACACCCTGTGCAATCAGATGAAACATGGTGTGTGCAAAAGCTGCTTGCCGCAGGTGCTGCTGCAAAAACGCCGTTGCACCCTGTGCCGTCATCCTTTCAAAACACAACATGAGCGTAAGTTGCAGGACGAGATTTTGCGACAGACTCAGTCCATGTTTCTCGATGGCGTTTCGCTGGAATGCCAGGCATGCCAGCAGTGGCAGGGTGCCTATGAAAATCTGGGCAAGCACGGTCGGGTGTGTAGCCAAAGACAGCACTGCGGCCCATTGGAAGACAGAGCAGGACCCAGTTCACCCGCTGCATCCGTGTCATCCATAGGCTCCATACTCTCTGAGGTGTTGTCTGGCTCGGATGCGGCTTCCGGGTCGATGTCTGAATCTCGATCTGATTCTGAACCTGAAACTGAAACTGATTTTGCCACTGAGTATGGATCATCTCACTCTGAATCTGACACAGACACAGATGGGAGTTCTGATCCGGCGCGCGCACCCAGGCCCCAGTGCAGGGAAAAGCTGCCACTGCTGGAACTTCTCGCGCGCAAAGTCGCAAGACAAAGGGCTATGGAGCGTATAGTGCATGACGCGATTGCCCTTGCGCGCAGGGCCAGAAAAGCTGGGCGGCTGCCATGACAGCAGCCGGGAAAATGTGCATCTTGCCGCCTGTTTGCCGGTTCTCGCTGCCTGGCTGCTACAGGCGTCATGCCGATCGCAGCTGCTGGCGGGTGGGAACTTGACCGGTGGTGTTGGGGGCTGTTGCCTCAATACCGTGAGAAAACAGGGAAAATGGCTGTATCCGTACCGGTCTCTCACTCCCCCGACCTGGTTGACCTGGACGCACAGTGGCGAGTAGAGACTCAGACACAAGACGAGGCCGCAGACAGGACACAGATTTCCATACCTGGAAAAAATTCTCAAAAAGTTACTGGACCCAGTGACAGGACGTGACCATGGAATCAAGACCATCCGGAGCAGGCGGCCCGTCGCAGTGGTCCGGCTCTTCGTTTTATTCCACAGCCGGGCGGATTTTTGATCGCCCGGTCACCGGGTTCTGAAACCAGCGTGAGCGCCCGGTCACAGGGCCCTGAAACAGAAATGGGGGCGAAGCAGGCGTCGAGGGCCTCCGCCGTCAGACTCTACTCTTTCAGCTCCACGGCTGATCTCGATCTGGCTCTGGAGCAACTGCCGCCATCCCGGTTGCTCATCCAGATCACACCCGCTACCCGCTTGAACCAGTTGTTCGACAGGCTGCATGTGGCTTCTGAGCGGCAGGCGACCTTCGCCCGCACTCCAACGCCACTGCAACGGGCACTGGAACAAGGCCAGCCGGTGGCACTGTTGGGGCTTGAATCCAACCTGGCGTTGCAGCTGCAACTCGAATCGCTCCTGTCTCCCACACCGGGGCTGTTGATCAATGGTCTCTGGCACTCTTTTGAGAAAGCTGATCTTCGCGTTTTCTGGCCAGATGAGAAGAGCAGCACATCTGCCAGTACGTCG
>MPMQ01000070.1 GCA_002238585.1 Kistimonas sp. bin40
CCCGTATGTATACGAAGATGTCTTCCCAGGGGTGTCCTCTGCCTGAACCGCTGACCGCAACCTTCAAAACGGCAGACATAAGGTCTTTTGCCAGTATGTATACGCAGGTGGGCCTCCAGGGTTTCCCGTTGCGCAAACCGTTTGCCGCAACTTTCAAGCGGACAGGTATAGGGCCGTGCTCCCGTATGGCAACGCTTATGTTTTTGCAGGGAATCCCGCCTCCCGAAGCGTCGACCGCAGCTCTCAACGGGACAGACATAGGGCTTTGCTTTGGTATGGACCAGCATGTGCGTTGCCAGGTGCGTCCGCTGCGCGAGCCGCTTGCCGCAACTGTCAAGCGGACAGGCATAGGGGCGTTCTCCCGTATGGCAACGCGTATGTTTTTGCAGGGAATCCCGCCTCCCGAAGCGTCGACCGCAGCTCTCAACGGGACAGCCATAGGTCTTTGCTTTGGTATGGAGCAGCATGTGCGTTGCCAGGCGCGTCCGCTGCGTGGACCGCCAGCCACAGCCTTCAAACGGACAGACACAGGCCGTTTTCTTCCTATGTATTTTCAGATGCACTTTCACTGAGCTCTGGCGCGTAAACCGCCTGCCACAACCTTCCAACGGGCAGGGCCAAGCCTTTTTCCCCGTATGTCCGTTCAGATGCACTTTCACGGAGCTCTGGTGCATGAACCGCCTGCCACAGCCTTCCAACGAGCAGGCCCAGGCCTTTTCCCCCGTGTGGACGCAAAGGTGGACTCTCCTGTTGCCACTCGTGGAAAAGCGGCTGCCACAACCTTCAAAAGGGCAGACATAGGGTTTTTGTCCCGTATGAACGCGCAGGTGATTTTTCAGCGTTGACTGGCGCGCAAACAGTCGCCCGCAAAGCTCAAACGGGCAGGCATGGGGCTTCTCGCCGGTATGGGTGCGAATATGCCTCCTGCGTGCATTGCTGTCGCTCAACCGCCGGTGGCAGCCTTCGAACGGACAGAGGAAGGACCTGGCGCTGCCAGGCGTGCGCACAGAGGAAGAGGCCTGGCCCCGGCTCTGGAATGCCTGGTCCGGACGGCCGGGCCAGGACGTCCCTGAGGGCAAGGCGCAGGCTGGTGCGTCACCACCGGGGCGCAGCCAAACCCGCCTGTTGTGCCAGAAGAAGGCGGCAAGCCGCTCACCTCGATGCGGCCAAAGGTTCAATGCCTCATCCGATAGCAGCGCAGACTGTCCTCTGGGCCGCCTCTTGTTACCGGTGCAAAAAATCATGGGCTGCTCGTAAAAACCGGAATACTCCACGCCGGGGTAGACACCGCTGCACCATCCCAGGTTCCGGCACCCTGACCACCAGGGCAGACCTGCCGCCCGGGACCACACCAAGATGCTCGTCCCTTGCTCAAATGCCCGGCATGGCGTTTGTGCGACCCTGTGCTGCGACTGCGCCGAAACCTTCCGGCCGGGGCGATGGCGACAGCCTCACAGACCTTCTTTCCATCTGGACCGCGTTGTCACAACGCGCAACAAGGCTGACAAGGTCCAGGTTCTCCCGCAGGCGAGCGCAGATTGCAGTGCGCTGGTGGCTGGCAGCAGCTCACCGCTTCTTTCCCTGCCGGTTTTCACAACACGGGAGTGGGATCTGGCTCGTGCATGAGAACGAAGGTGGCTCCTCAAGCCGGCCTTCTGCATAAACGACCGGGGGCAGCCTTCAACGGGGCAGACACAGGACACCTCGCCCCTATGCAACTGCATATGATCTGCCAGGGCCGCCTTTTGCGAAAAACGCGCACCACAGTCTTCAGCCGGGCAGCGGCACGGCTTTTCTCCCGTGTGAATCAGGAGGTGGTTCTTCAGGTTCCCCTGCTGCGTGAATCGCCTTCCACAACTGTCAATGGGGCAGGCATAGGGCTTTTCCCCTGTGTGGGTGCGAACGTGCACATCCCGATGTTGCCGTTGCGTAAATCGCATACCGCAACTTTCAATGGGGCACGCATAGGGCCTTTCGTCCGTGTGAACACGCCAGTGACGGTTCAGCCCCTGCTGCTGCACGAAGCGCCTGCCGCAACCTTCAAAGGGACAGACATACGGCATTTCCCCTGAATGGAGACGAACATGCTTGTCCCGGCCCTCCCGCCGTGCGAATCGCCAGTTGCAACCCTCCAACGGGCAGGCATAGGGCTTTTCCCCCGTGTGGGTACACAGGTGCTTTTTCAGGGTTCCCGGCTGCCTGAATCGCCTGGCGCAACTGTCAAACGGGCAGACACAGGGCTTCTCCCCGGTGTGGATGCGGATGTGAAATCTCCAGCTGGACGGATGATTGAATCGGCGACAGCAACTTTCGTAAGGACAGTCATAGGATACTCCTTCCTCACGAACACGAAGACGGACTGCTTTTCCCCGGCGAGAGGCAAACTGGCTCGTGCCATTGTCAACAGGGCAGGACCATGGCTGTTCTCCCACTGCAACGCGCAGGTGGCCAGTGCTCATACTGACTGCAGGCCACCGCCTGGCACGGTCTACCCGGGGGCCGCAAGATTGCTCGTCGGCATCATGCCTCTGCACGTGCTTGCCTCGCCCTGCCACCGTGACAAACGGCTGCCAGCTACCCGGCATAGTGGCACACCCGGACGCAGCACCCGTGCAGATTCGCTGGACAGGGCAAGCCCCTCCTCGCCGCTTTCGCTCTTGTCCACGACCCTCACCAGAGTGCAAAGACGCAGGAACAGCCCCGGCAACGTGCGACACCATCAACCTTTTCTCCTGCAGAAAACACGACACCCGGCGGCGGCGACCCGACCGGCGGGGCAAACGGAGCTCCGACGACACCTGCCGATTCACTGGCATGTCAGAGTGAAGGGTTCGGGCAAACATGAGCAACGTCCGACAAGAAGAGATCAGAGCCGTCTTTGACCCGCCCCGCGCCTCCCTGTTCCGGTGCTGATGACAGCACTGTCAGTGCGGCCCTCGTGCGACAACTGACACCCCCCGGAGGCGGCTGCTTTATTGCTGCAACGCGCCGCAAGCTTCCACTGTCCCTCCCCTGGACCTGCCTCTCGTATGCCTTCGACAAGCGATGCGTCTGTTGGCAGTGGCAGAGAACCGGCTTCCATACTCTTCAACAGAACATGAACAGAATCTCCCCCCGTATGAGCTCGATAGTGCATTTCGACCTCCTCTTTCGTTTGAAGCCTCTCCGCAACCTTGCGCCTGAAAGAAAATCAGTCCTCGCCAGATCGCCCGGCTGGTCGGCAAGAAAGGCGTCTCCCGATGGCACCCCAAGCTGCCCGATCCAAAAGGCTGGGCAAGCCTTTCATTCTGGCTTTCTCCTGGAAAACCTTTTTCTGCCACTTGTGCAACACAGAATCCGCTTGTTCCCCGATGTAAACGAGAATAACTGCAGGACTTTTGTTACTTGCACCGCTGGGGTTTTACAGCCCTGCTTTCAACTGGCATCACTGCGCTGTAGAACTGCAACCTGATCGCTACAACTGAATCTCTGGTTTGATTTTCAACTGATAAAAGCTCTTGCTCTTGACTGACAACAGACAACAGACAACAGACAACAGACAACAGACAACAGACAACAGAGGGTAGAAAGCAGGGATCTGGCTGCTGGAAGCAGATAACGGACAGAAAATAGTGAGCGGGAAATAAGGAGTAGCAGTAGGCAACAGAAGGCAACAGGTAATAGCAAATGGGCGACAAAAGACATATAACCGGAAGCAGAAAGACAGAAGCAGAAAGACAGAAGCAGAAAGACAGAAGCAGAAAGACAGAAGCAGAAAGACAGAAGCAGAAGCAAAAGCAGAAGCAGGCAAGTCAAAGCAGGACGCAAACAGGAAGCTGACAGGAAGCAAGAAGCTGGCAATAGGAGACAGTCAGCAGTCCGCAGTCAGCAGTCAGCAGTCAGCAGTCAGCAGTCAGCAGTCAGCAGTCAGCAGTCAGCAGTCAGCAGTCAGCAGTCCGCAGGAAACAGGAAACAGGAAACAGGAAACAGGAAACAGGAAACAGGAAACAGGAAACAGGAAACAGGAAACAGGAAACAGGAAACAGGAAACAGGGAACAGGGAACAGGGAACAGGGAACAGGGAACAGGGAACAGGGAACAGGGAACAGGGAACAGGGAACAGGGAACAGGGAACAGTCGCCAAGCCTACGTGAGAAAGCATAAGGCCCTGACAAAAAAAACCCCACGCAACTCAAAGTTCGCATGGGGCTTCTGGGTACATATCTACTGATATATCTAATCTGGTAGCGGGGGCCGGATTTGAACCGACGACCTTCGGGTTATGAGCCCGACGAGCTACCAAGCTGCTCCACCCCGCATCAACAAGATCGAATTATACCGACCAATTCCAAAGTGTCAACGCTTTTTTCAAAATAAATGCTCTGGCTGAAAATCTGGCTGAACACGGGGAGCCTGCACGCGAGCAGCACCCACATATCTCTATCAGATCGCAAGACATCCGACGTATACAAGATAGGCGGCAAGCAGCACCAGACCCGGCAGACGTTTGAAAAACTTCCCCCCCCGCCTGACAGGCCGCAACAGCACGATCACAAGCAAGGTCATCAGTAGCATGGCCGTGTAATCTCGCAAAAATGCAAAAGACTCCACAGTCACAGGCGCAACCAGGCCCGGGATGGCCATAACAATAAGCAGATTGAAAATGTTTGAGCCTGTCACTGTGGCTATAGCCATATCCTGCCGCCCTTTCAGTGCACTGGCCATGCAGGCCGCCAGCTCGGGCAGACTGGTTCCCAGCGCAACCACGGTCAGCCCAATCGTCAGCTCACTGACTCCCAGCTCCCGAGCCACCACAGCTGCCACCCACACCAGAACTCTGGAACTGGCCAGCAGCAGAACGAGCCCCCCCGTCAGCAGAACAAGCGTTTTACCCAAAGAAGACTCTACGCTGTCGTCGTTTTCTGCCGGTTCCCCTGACGCAGGAGAGTCAGCGTCATCCGTCCCGGGCCGCTGTTGCCAGCGGTACAGCAATCCCGTACAGGCCAGACTCGCGCCCAACATGAGCACCGACTCCATCCATCCCATGTGGTAATCGTAGAGAACCAGAGCCGCCCCCAGAGTCACCAGCACCATTAACCCCAGCTCTCTGCCGGCATTTATATAGCCGGGCAATAAAGGGCAGACTGCCAGAGTCACCCCCATGACAAGGCCTATGTTGGCAATATTCGAACCCAGGGCATTCCCTATTGCCAGGCTGTCCCGGTGCGTGAAAGCCGCTGAGACAGAAACAAAAATTTCAGGTGCTGAAGTGCCCAGCGACATCACAAGAAGCGCAACAAGACGAGGAGAGATGTTCAGGCGGCGCGCCAGGCCGATCGCGTTATTGACAAAGAGATCCGCACTGAACGCAAGCAGAAAAAAGCCGGGGATCAAGGCACTGAGCGGAAGTAACATAGAAGGAAGAGCTCGAAGACAGGAAGCGAAGGGGCAAAGTATGAAGATGCTCGGTGTCTACAGCAACAGTACCCGTCGTTCATCCAGTGTCAGAGTAAATAGCAGTGTCAGAGTAAAAATGGCGTCCAGCCTCTGTCGGAATATCCGGTCCGCAACAATGCATCCGCCATCCACTGCCTGCCCAGGCACAAAGACAAGCGCCCCTCAGCACCTGCCGATACGGTCTCCAACTGGAAAACAGGAAATAAAGGGCGTAGTATGCGCGCCTTTGTCTCCAGCAGGATGGCACGGACTTGGTCGCGAGTTCCGGCCTCGGCCCTGCGCGTTACAGGATAAACTGAAAATGTCTGAATTTGCCCTCACAGCTGTTGAGCGTACAGAGGCAGGTACGGGTGCGAGCCGCCGCCTGCGTCGCACTGACAAGGTTCCCGCTATTGTCTATGGCGGTGATACCGCTCCCGTGCAGGTCGTTCTTGAAGGCAAGACCTTGCGTAAAGCACTGAATACTCCTTCTTTTCACAACCAGATTATCAATCTGGATGTAGACGGCTCCAGCTGTCGCACCATCATCAAGGATATTCAGGTGCACCCCGCCCGTGGTGATGTGATGCACATGGATTTTTTGCGTGTTGATGCCACACATCTGGTGACCACAACCGTCCCCTTGCGTTTTCACGGTGAAGACAGTGCTCCTGGCATCAAGGCCGGCGGCATAGCTTCTCACACGCTGCAGAGCGTGGAAGTGCGCTGCCTTGCCCAGAATCTTCCGGAGCATCTGGACGTCGATCTATCACAGATGAAAATGGATGAGACCATTCATCTGTCGCAGCTACAACTGCCGACCGGCATCAGCCTGTCGCAACTGGAGCAAGGCACAGACCACGATCTCCCGGTCGTCAGCATTCATGCGCCACGCGGAAAAGCAGAGAGCACTGAGTCTGAAGACTGAGACTTGGCAGCTCTGCTGAAGGCACCGGGTTGAACATATTCCCGATGCCTTCCTGCAGAAAAGCCATAGTCCCGGAAGCCGGTTTTTTGCGAAACTGGCCGGAAGATCGCGCCGGCTTTCCTGCCTGTCGCCGGCTCAGCGTCCCTCCGGGGCGCCAGCCCTACAGCAGCATCAGGGCGGCGGGCCAACAAAAGAAAAGCCGAGGGCAAAACAGCGTGGGCGCAGCCAGGCCAGAGGAAAGCACTGTAGCCTTGATCGTGGGCCTGGGAAACCCGGGCCCTGCTTATGAAGGAACGCGCCACAATGCCGGCTTCTTGTTTGTGAGAGAGCTGGCGCGCACGATGGGCGCAGACTTGCGGGCAGAGCCCAGGTTCCACGGGCTGGTAGCCAGTGCCCTGATAGAGGCGCGGCCGATCCGGTTTTTGTTACCTACCCGGTTCATGAACAAAAGCGGTCTTTCTGTTGCCGCCCTTGCCAACTTCTATCGCATCCCCGCTCCCCGCATTCTGGTGGCCCACGACGAGCTGGATATACCGGTCGGCACCCTGCGCCTCAAACAAGGAGGAGGGCATGGTGGCCACAACGGGCTCAGGGATATCATCAGTTGTCTGGGAAACGACAGGACGTTCTGTCGGTTGCGCATAGGGATAGGTCACCCCGGCAGCAGCGATCTGGTGACCAATTATGTTTTGAGTCGCCCAGGAAAGGCAGACAGCTACGCCCTGGAGGCCAGCATCACTGAAGCCGTCAGTGTGCTGCCTGACCTGATTGCAGGCCACTGGGACCGGAGCCAGCAGCGGCTGCACAGCTTCTCTCCCCCGTGTCCGTAACCCAATCGCCCTCTGCGCCCCATCCATTTTTGTACCACCCTGGCCTGTTGTTAACACCTGTAGGGCCTTAGGTGACAGCATACTGGCCATGGTCTTCAGGCTGAGCCGGAGAACTCAGAAAAGGTGGCGCAGGCCAAGGCGATTCAGGCTGCTGTCCGATGTCGTGCCAGGCATCAATTTTCGAGACGGTGTTCGAGTAGTGAGTGATGCTGATCAGGATGTCGCCTGCTCATGGTCTCAAACACCAGGTTTGACTATATCCCGGTCACATGCTGCTGTCGGTCACAGGCAGGCGTGATCGGTATTTTTTGATTGGCTGTTGCTTGTCACTGCTTGTTTCGGTTGTTTTTCCCTTGCGTCGGGATCACCTCCCTGTGGCGAGCCTCCTTCCCGGGAGCTCTTTTTCCTTTGCGCAACTCTCTGAAAAACGTCTCATTCCTTTTGGAAATCCTCGACAACTGACCCTCTCTATCCTCGGCACTGATGGCCATCAGGCGATGACGCAGAGCGAATGATGTCGTCAGTGAAACAGCACGCCAACTGTCGCCAGACGTGACCTGCTTCCCCCATCCATGCAGGACAGACAAGCGTCCAGCTTGTCATCGATGCCCAAATGGGTCAGGGACATCCCGCTCATGGCATACATGTGCCGCCACATTGATTGCAAGGGTACCTTTGATGACCTGAACTTTTCCCCCAGCGCATCATGGATTCACTGCGGCAATGAGGACAGCGCAGATGCTGATCGACGTAATATTTGAGGCATTCCAGAAGTCGACAGCTGCCCATATGGTCAGATTGCGCCGGGCATGGTGGCAGGCTGTTGTGAAGCACTTCAACCGTCCGGGGGACAGGACTCCAATGGAGGCAAGAAGTTCTTGAAATTGAGTCTGCTGCATGATGTCGGGCCCACATATACGACACAAGCCAAAAAATGGGCGTCTGGCTCATACTCCCAATATTTGTTGCGAACAGAGCCACCAGGTCCATGCCATTGATATGTGGGCGGCCCGGTGTTAACACCCGGCGTGGTCAGGGCGCCAGAAAGCGCACCCGGAGTGACAAAAGCCGAAGCGCGTTTTGATGATTGCCATCAACGGCCTCCCCCTGTCAGAACCCGTTCAAACCCACAAAAACCGTTTATAAAGGCACTTTCATTGTTGGGAGAAGCGGGGCCCCTCCCTTGTTAACACCCTTTGCCAGGCAGACTCCTGATATGTATTTGCGCATGTCGGGACAAGCAGGGGTGTCATTCCCTCGAATGTGGTACATAATTGCCTTGCTCATTAAAAGGCCACACAGGCGGCCATCACAACCACCCGCAAATATTCAGGAAAACAAATGAAAATCACCCTGGGACAGCCCGTTGCAGACTTCTCGGCACCTGCAACAGGCAACACGACTGTCTCTCTTTCCCAGCAGCAGGGAACCAACCTGGTCCTCTTCTTCTACCCCAAAGACAACACGCCCGGGTGCACCAGTGAAGCGCAGTCATTCGCACAGCATCACGATGCATTCCAGAAAGTGAATACCAGCATTTTCGGCGTGTCACGGGACTCCCTGAAGTCGCACGAAAACTTTCGGGAAAAGCTCAGCCTCCCTTTCCATTTGATCAGCGACCAGGATGAACAGCTGTGCACACTGTTTGATGTCATCCGCCCCAAGAAAATGGCGGGAAGGGAGTTTTTGGGCATAGAACGCAGCACCTTTCTCATTGACAAGGATGGCGTACTACAACACGCATGGCGCAAAGTGAAAATCAAGAACCACGTCGAGGATGTCCTTCAGGCGATTCAAGCGTTGGAGGTGCCACCAGTCGTGCCGGAGAAAGAGCAGCAGAAGGCAAAGGAGCAGGATAAAGAGACCAGCTACGAGGCTTGCTGACAATATCCCGGAGGTCGAACCCCCTTCCCTTTTCTCCCTTGTCGGAAAAGAGGGAAGGAAGTCCTGGCGCTCGTTTCAGAGAGCCTGTTCCCGGGACAACTCCCCACTTTTCTGCCCAGCTGGCTTGTCACACACCTGAGAAGACATAAACCAAAGCCCCGTCACCATGAAGGCGTAGAACATAGCCTCGGCATGCGCAAACAAAAAGCGCTCTGTCAATCCGGCGAAGGCGTACACCGTTACCATCGCCAGCCCGACGGCAGGAACAGCCTTGTCAGCATGACTGACGCATTGACGCCAGCAGCGCACAAAGTGTCTGGCCGGTATCAGATACAGAAGAAAAATCGCTATCACGCCCAGCAAGCCGCGCTTGGCCAACGCATCAAAAAATTCACTGTGCGCTGAACCTGTACCGTCCGTCTTCTCGTGGAAATCAAAGCAATAGCCTTCATTTTTCAACTGCTGATCGAAACGGGATCGCTCTTTGAAACTCAGCCCGATCAGGGGTGATTTCTGAAACTCCCGAAGGGCAGCGCGCCACAATTCCAGTCGGATCCCTACAGAGCCGTAGTAAGAGACACAGTCTTCGTGCTGCACCCCATCTGCCACGGAATAGACTGTCAGCTCTCGCAAGGCGGCCTCGGTTCTTTGCTTGACGAACGGAACGCTTGTCCAGGCCAATCCCAGCACCAGGACACCCGACAGCATCAAGCCCAGCACCTGACGCGCACCCAAGCTTTTGCCGAAAAGCAAAAACAACAGCAACAAGGCCGGTGCCAGAGCAACCCAGGAACCACGGTTACCAGACAGGACGCAGCCTGTAATTCCCAAGGCCACACCAGCCACTGAGGCGGCACAAGCCATGTTATTTCCACGCCTGTAGAAATAGACCGCAGCGCACACACAGGCGGCCGCCTGGACGGAAACCAGCGTCCCAAAAGTGAAGACCTTTCCGACCAGCCCATCAGCACGATGCGCAGACACCAGGCTTTCCGGCACTACCAACAGCTGGTACAGGGCCGTCAGCCCAGCCACCAGGGCTCCAACGACAAAACCCGCGAAGAGTACGCCCGGCTGCAACCGGATTCGACTCAGCCAGAAAACAACGGGCAGAGCCAGCAGATAGCGCAGCGGTGTGTCGAGAGCATGCCAGCCATCGATAAGAAGATGGGACAGACCAGACAGACCTGCCAGCAGCAACAAGCCTGCCAGCGGAAGCGTTTTTGCAGCCGAACAACATTTCCAGTGTCGCGCATGCACCAAGGCTACCAGCAACATCAGGGCACAGGCCAGTCCCGGTCCTTTGGGAAGATTGGTGGCTGTAGCTGCCAACAGAGCCAACAACCCACTGGCCAGCAGAGGGACCTTGGCACTGCTGTCGGAAAGCGAAGAATCTACTACTGTCTCAACGTTTGTACCCTTTCCTGTCATATTCTGACACTCGGATGCGGCACTTATCACGAACGATGCTCGCATTCACGGCTCTTGCAGGCCAGCTTCATATACTTGGACCAAGTCCCTCCGGCGAGGGCCATGGCGATGATGAAACCGTAGCGCCCATCAAGAAATCCCCGGCGTATCACCCACACGCGAATGAAAGTCCACAGAGCTTTTCCCAGCGCCAACCGAAGGGAAGCTCGCTTCCCCTTGCTGTATTTGTCTTCGGCCCAGAGCGTAGAGTAAAAGGCAGCCTTTTCCTGCAAGGCATCTACTGTGTCGTAGGGATAATGCAGCAGATCCGAGCGTAATTTGCGCAGGGCTCCACTCACAACGGGTCTTGGATGCACAAGGTCCGTAGTGTAGCGCACAGTTCCCCGGCGGAAAACGCGAGGAACGTAGTCAGGATACCAGCTACTGTGGAAAATGCGCGTGTTACACAGGTGTGACCGCCGGGGCATGGCAAAGGCGTCCACCCCTGCGCCAGCTCCGCGTATTGCATCCAGAATTTCCTGTTTCAGCTCGGGCGTCACAACTTCATCGGCGTCCACGCTCAGCAGCCAATCGCTACTGCCTTTATCCATCGCACGCTGAAATTGCACACCAAAACCCGGCCAGTCCGTCTGATACACATGTTTCGTGTACTCCTTGCTCACCGCGACTGTATCGTCGGTACTCCCGGAATCCAGTACCACAATCTCGTCTGCCCATTTGACAGACTCCAGCGTGTCCTTGATTCGAGGCATAGCATTTTTGGCAATAATGCAAACGCTGATAGAGGGCGTACTGTCGGTCATGAGGTAAAACCCTTTTTAAAATAGTTAAAGAAAGAGAGCGCAAGGTACTGCAAGACGCCCCTGTTCCAGCAAACGAGAGAGTCCAGCAAACAAAAGGGACGCCTGCAAACGCCCCCCGGGCAGAAAATCCGCAATCCGTGACCCATCTCACGTCGTGCAGTGCACCTGCTGTCAGCACAGAAGCGTTTCAGCGGCAGTCTGCACCTTGTACAAAGGGCAAGCATTCGCCAGGGACCGACAGCGTCCTCCGGCAAAACCCGAAAAACACCACACAGCCTGGACTCAGAAAGGGATGTCATCATCAAAGTTGTTGTCAAAAACACCCGCCGGTTGCGCAACAAGCTTCGGCTGCCCACCGGGAGCTGCGCCTCCGCCAGCCGATTGCAGCTGTCCATGTCCGGACGGCGCTGTTGACCTGCCACCAGACTGAAAGCCCGGCTGGCCTGACTGAAAGGCGGGCTGACCCGGCTGGCCTGGCGCAGCAGATGGAGAAGGCTGGAACCCCGGCTGCCCGGAAGACTGGGAAGGCGAAAAGCCTGACTGCCCGGGCGCTGCTGGCGGAGAGGATGGCACGGCCTGCTGACCACCGGGCTGCGCTTGATGCGATGGGAAAGACTGGGAACCTGTCTGGGAATAACCGCCCCCGGCACCCTCCGGCCGCCCATCAAGCATTTGCATCTGACCTGCGACATCTATGACAATCTCGGTCGAATAGCGATCCTGCCCCTGCTGATCTTGCCACTTGCGCGTTTGCAGCTTGCCCTCCAGATACACTTTGGAACCCTTGCGCAGATACTGCCCCGCGATTTCCGCCAGCTTGTTGAATATGACCACACGGTGCCACTCGGTCCGCTCCTGCTGCTGCCCCGTTTGCTTGTCACGCCAGGCTTCACTGGTAGCAATGCGCAAATTGGCAATCGGGGCTCCACTGGCGGTGTAGCGAACCTCTGGATCAGCACCCAGATTACCCACCAGAATCACCTTGTTAATACCGCGCGACATGTTCGCATCTCCTGCATGTATTTTCAGATAAGCTTTTATCTTTTTGTCTGTGCGTGCACCACGCACCCGGAAAGCCGTTGCAAGCCTGCAGGCTCACAGACCAGGGAAACAGAGGCCATCTTCTTCTTTCGGCCTGCGCTGACTCCAGCTGTTGCAAGGTACAGCGTACGGCACCCTCGCCACCCCGGGAGAGATGGCACAACCTCTGGACTCTGACAGCCTCCACCTCGGGCAACTGCCAAACAGTCGCACCAGCCGCAGCCTGCTCACTGGTCTACACCGCGTCTGCAAACAACGGGAGCAGGGGCCTGACTTCCCAGCGGAGAGCATGCCCCTTTCAAATCGACCACAGCCAGCCAGGCCCAGAGTACCGTCACCAGACTGACGAGCACCAACAGACCGGCATCACCACACCACTGATACACCAGCCCTGCCAGCCCACCTCCCAAACCGGCTCCAAGGAACTGGCTGGTTGAAAAAACGCCCATGGCCGCGCCACGACTTCCCGTCGGCGCGATTTTACTGACCAACGTCGGGAGACTGGCTTCAAGGTAATTGAACGCGAGAAAGAACAGCACAATACCCGCCATCAATCCCGTTATACCCGGCTCCAGCGCCACAACAAGCTGCGCTATCCACAGCAGGGCAACCGCCCCTACCAGCACCTGCCTGCTGCGCGAGGTACGCTCAGCCATCATTATCAATGGCATGGCCGCCACAAAAGAGACCAGCATGGCGACCAAATATACCCAGCCGTGTTCTGCCCGGGGCTGCCCCGCACGCTCCAGCGCCACAGGAAGGTGCACAAACAAAGCCACAAGAACAAAATGCAAGGCAAAGACACCTGCATTCAGGCGCATCAAACGGTTGTCCGTCAGAATCCGGCGCAGCCGGGCCGCAGCAGAACCTGTCTCGCCATCAGCCTGAACCCGCTCCGGCGCGGGCACAATCCAGATCACCACGGCAATGGCGGCCAAAGCGAATGCTGCAATCACAAGAAACATCCCGGACAGACCGGCACTGGCTGCCAGAACCGGCCCCAGGATCATGGCCAGACAAAAAGAAAAACCTATGGTGACGCCCATGACAGCCATAGCCCGGGTGCGGTACTCCGCTCGCACCAGATCGGCCAGCAGTGCCGTTATCGCAGCCGCTATGGCTCCGGATCCCTGCAAAAACCGACCAACCACAAGACCCGCCATGGAATCACTGAAAGCTGCCAGCAGGCTGCCTGCCACAAACATGAGAAGCCCGCCGACAATCACCGGCTTGCGCCCCACACGATCCGACAGGAGTCCCGCAGGTATCTGCATGCACGCCTGACTCAGACCATAGGCTCCCAGCGCCAACCCCACCAGTGCCGGACTGGCGTCCGATACCTGATCGGCATAGACAGCCAGCACAGGTAGCAGCATAAACAAACCCAGCATACGCAAGGCAAAGACGGCGGCCAGGGAAGCTACCGTTCTCACTTCCAGTGCATTCATATCATCAGGGTACCTGGCGAAAAACAACCGGCCGCCATAATACCAGCGCAGGAGGCAGGCAGCACGGGGAATTTCAATACAGACCGACATGGCGAGGAGAGCTCCCTCCTGTCATGACGTCATTGGCTCAGAAATGATGTCGCCCACTTGTGGAACACCCGCGCCACAGCCTACTGGAAAGCCGCTCAACAGACAGCGTTCGGTCAGACCGTCTGTCTGTCGTGCATGCCAAAACCCCTATTTCTTCTGCCCCTCTTGTTTCCAGGTTTCCTGTTTCTGACCTTCGGCCCCAGAGGTGACTGCCAGGGGAGCAACGCCTGTTACAACCCGGTGGGCAGGCCTGCTTCCCCTGATCATCGCAACCCTGGCAGCTTCATCTCGGAGCATGGCCGCCATGGCAAGATGCGGCATAGAGCGTATCAGCATGATCGAATGACGTGGATGCCGCTTGGAATAAATCCCCATCGCCTCGAAAATAGCCTGGGTCCCAACACGCTCCACTATCTCGACACAACGCGACCTGATCAACAACACGCCCAACTCTGGATTGGCGAGCACCGTCTGCAAGCGCTCCCTGGTCATCAACTCCGGATAACGGCTCAGCACCTGATACAAAAGCGCGACCCAGGCCGCGCCCCCCTCCAGACAGCTTTGCAGACCCATGCTTTCAGCAGCCAGATCCGGGTGCTGAACCAATCTCTGCAGCGCATAGCCCACAGCCGGGACCGGCGCCGCACCGCTGGCAAAACGCAGGGACTGACACGCCTGGCAGACAGATTGCCACAATCTGTCAAGGCCCGGATGCTGACGCGGCACAGATTCGATCCCCGCCAGCGCAGCCGCAGAATTGGCACGTTGCAGGGTACGGATCACAGACCAGGGCTGTATACAGGCTATATCCAGCACAGAGGCCAGCGTCAGTCCGGCTCCATGCTGATACAGAATGTAGTCAGCGGTCAGCCCCCCTGAGAAGATAGCGATCTTTACCAGATTCTGCTCCGACAGGCTGCTACCCGCTTCCTTTAACTGGCTCAGTGCCTTGATCTTCTGGCAGTCCTCAAACAACCACCCCACCTGAAGAGCCAAAAGATAAGATTTGTATTCCCCATTGGGAAAGGAGTTGAGCAGGCATTGGATTCTGCTCATGACTACAGTTTGAAGCTCCACCAAAGTGGAGGGCTGCTCAAACGCCAGCCGCTCTGCCCCCTGAGAAATCACGGGGCAATCCTGAGCACTCAGGGCAGCCAGCTCCAGGACGAGAGCCGCTTCCTGCTCAGGCCCGGGGTTGCGCTTGTAATTTTCGAACAGCACCTGCGCCGAGTGCGGGAAACGAGCATAGGGCAGGCCGTACTTACTGAACCGGGATTCTTCCTCTGCCTGTTGCGCCTGTTGCGCCACCTGCTTTTCCTGTCCAGAATTTTCCGATGGACCATGGCCATGAGCTCCGGGGGCTATCGTAAAGCGGGCAGGAGGCTCCAGCGAGGCGGCCGGGGACCCTTCCCCCACTTGTGACGGCCTCCCGCACGGCAGGGGCGGCAGGCCAGCCGGATGATCAATGGTTGCGACAGGGCCCTGCCGCGCCTCTTCGGCAACCAATTCCCCAGACACGCCCTGCCCCGGTGAACACACAGACGCAAGGCTGTCTTGCTGGCTTCCCATTCTCTCCAGCGGCGTTTCCTGCGTTGGTGCACAAGAGACTTCAGGCGTATCAGGTCCGATCGTAAAGTGCACAGGAGGTACTGGAGAGCACGCCGGAGACACGGGAGAAAAGACAGGAGACACGGGGGAATTCTGGGCACACACCGGAGAACCTGCCCGCGCTTGCACCTGCGACGACGCGGCCCGCGCCACCAGGGGCGGCAGACACGCAGGGCGAACAACGGGCCTGACAGTGCTCCCGCCTGCCGTTGCGCCAGCCGGGGCAGGCGCCCGCGCCAAAGAACTGCGCGACTGGGCAGCCGAACCGACTGTGGCGGCTGAAGAAATAAAGGGATTCATAAGATTCGAGCCTCTCTGCGCACCAAAAGAATGAGTTCCACCGGGGGGTTGGACAGCCACAGGAAACTTTTCTATCCTCCCGCACTTGGCCCTTGTCACTTCAGCTTGCATTGCTGTCTGGTGGCTTGACTTTTTCATCTGCGCACTGGTCAGTGGTACGAACACACCGAGCAATAAGGCGCAACACGCCAGGGAGAGACCATGACCGCCCTTTCTGCCATACGCTGGCTGGCTGCGACCGCCGTGTTGGTGCCACTGTTCGCCGCAGCGGCGCAAGCTGCGGAGACCACCGGCCCACAGCTCAAACAAGGCAGTCTTTACAGAGGTCAGGTCAAGCCGGGGACCCAGGTCTACTACGCAGGAAAGCCGGTCCGGACTACAGCGGAGGGAAGCTTTGTCATAGGATTTGGAAGGGATACCCCTGTGAACCAGGTTTTCTATACACAGACCCACAGCGGGGGCCGCATTGCGCGCAGGCTGTCCCTTTCTCCCCGTACCTGGTTGATCGAACGCATCAATGGCCTTGATGAGAAGCACGTTTCTCCTCCGTCTGAGGTGCTGTCACGCATTGGCAAGGAGGCCCGCCAGATAAAGGAAGCTCGCCTGCACAGCACCGCCCCACCTTCTTTTCTGCGCCAAGGTTTCACGCTTCCGGCCAGCGGCCCCATCAGCGGCGTGTACGGCAGCCAGCGCATTCTGAACGGCAAACCCAGCCAGCCGCATTATGGTCTGGATCTGGCCGTTCCTGAGGGCACGCCAGTGCAAGCGCCCGCCGATGGTATAGTCGTGCTGGCCCAGCCCGACACCTACTACGCCGGCGGCCTCCTTGTTATAGATCACGGTCTGGGAGTCAGCAGCAGTCTGCTGCATCTGAGCAAGATTCTGGTGAAAAAAGGACAAAAGGTTACTCAGGGGACGCTGGTGGCACACTCCGGAAAAACGGGCCGGGTCTCAGGTGCTCATCTTGACTGGCGTGCCAACTGGTATCTGACCAGACTGGATCCGGACCTGTTGATAAAAGACTTCCCGCACAAGGCTCAGTGACACTCTTCATAGCACCCTTTGTGCACGCGTTGTAGCGCTCTTTTGGTTTGGCGGGACTCTTCGGCGGGACTCTTCGGCGGGGCTCTTTGGCGGGTCTCCTTGGCGCATCTCTTCGGCGGGACTCTTCGGCGGGACTCTTCGGCGGGACTCTTCGGCGGGACTCTT
>MPMQ01000071.1 GCA_002238585.1 Kistimonas sp. bin40
CTGATGCAGATGCATCAGTGTGGGCAAAACGGGGCTGTTTACGGCTTGAAGGAAGGGGAGGGCGCGGCTGCTGAAACCTCTCCCCAGCCCTGGGCCGGCCGGGCATGACAGAGGGGCGTTTTTTTGCAACCACAGGGCTAGCCGCAAGCCTGGAGCAGGCAGACAGCCATGCCAGTGGCGGCACACCTGGGCGCACCGGCTCTGGTCTGGGAACGGCAGGTAACTACATATCTTTTCCAGCACTACAAGGGGAAGATTCTGGGCGCGGGACAGCACAGCAGTGGTTTTCTGGTCTCCCGTCAGGCTCCTGAGTGTGCCGCCTCCTGGTGCTGGACTTTCGGCAGTGGAAGCCGTAACACAAGCCCGCTTCCCGACCGGATGGCCGAGCTGTGCCATTTCTGTTTTATCAGACTTGTCTGTATCAGGCTTGTCGGCTGGCCTGTGCTGGGGGAAGTTCCGGTGAGCTGCCCCAGTGTTTGACAGCTGGTCCATGGTTCGTTGATCACCCGTTGTGTTCCTCAAAGTCAGACAGCATGGGCCGGTGCGGGTTCCAGACAGTATCAACCCACTCTATTGCCTGGCTCGAAGGCGGTGGTCACAGCAGGCGACAGCAGCCCCGATGCCGTGTCGTAGCCTGGTGGTTTTCATCGTGCTGTTCGTGCTGTTCGTGCTGTTCGTGCTGTTCTTGCTGTTCTTGCTGTTCTTGTGCTCCAGCTCTCTCGCCGGAGACGGGCTCCTGAGCCCTGCCTTGCCCGTTCTCCTGTGGCGGAAGGCTCAGCTGCAGCATGGTCGGTGGATGCCTGTGCGAGGCCACCAGCAGGGACAGCCCGTCCGGGCTTGAGTTGCCCATGAGGGCATTGACGGGTATGCAGACTTTTCTTACGAACTGTTCCCGGCTGTCCGGGCCGTGAATCCACAGGGACAGATGGGGATCTTGCGCGGCTGTGCAGACCAGCTCACCGGGAGGCAGCAGGCAGGCTGATGGCATAACGCGAGACTGTTGTCCCCTTTTGCGCTTTAGCCGATGCTGCCAGCCGCTGGCGGCGGACTGGTGCCAGACGTCCAGACGCCAATGGCTCTCTCGAAGCAGTGTGCGGCCACTGGATGACAGGTGCAGACAGCTGAGCCTGTCGTCGGCTGGAGTCTCAGGATCCTTGGGGGTTTCCAGCAGCTGGGTGCGCTGCCAGCGACCAGAGGTGTTCTCGCATAGCTGCACCTGGTTCCCGTAGCAGGGGAACGCCAGTTGTCTTCCATCACTGCGAAATGCAATCTGGCGAGACAAACAGGGCTGCAGTGGGTACGCGTTGCCAGCCAGGGTCAGCTGTCTGTGCAGACGGTATTGTGCGTCCAGTGTCCACAGACAAGCGTCTCCGCTGCTCAGGACGCCCAGCAGACACTGGCCGCCCGGACCGTAAGCCAACTCGCGTATATCGGCGCCATCGTGAGGAAGGTTCGACATTTGCTGTCCCCATAGTGCCGGGTGGCTTGTATCAAGCCCTTTGCGCAAGATTGCTATTCGATTGAAGCTACAGTCAGAGTCTGCGCGCTGATCGAGCCACCCCACCGCCATCTGGCATGATCTCCCTTCTTTTGCGCTGCACCAGGAATTGCCAGGAAACTCTTGCTGTACGTCAGGTTGCCAGCCCCGCCCATCCCCTGTGTAGACGTAAAACAGGAAGTAGGAACGGCCTTCTGATGGGGGAACTCTGACCTGAGTGACCAGATCGCCGTCAGCCATAGTGTAGAAAGCGACAGTGCGGTGGAACGGGGAAAGAGTCTCCAAAACAGTCTGGTGCCAGTTGTTGGTGTCTGGTTCTCTGCGCCAGGCCAGAATATCCGAGCCTTGGGAGCTGAACAGCGTGTCCTGAGGTGTAGAGGCAAAGGAGAAAGTTGCGACAGACTCCGTGCCACAAGAAACCAGAGTCTGTTGTTGCCAGAAGTTTTGTTCCCAGCCGAAGAGTCGCAGAACAACAGGACCCGTATCCTGAGGTCGACAGCGTATCGCCAGCCAGCGGCTGCAAGGACTGAAATTATACGTTTCCACCGGGGTCGCATCGGGCCAGTCGATGGCCGCCGGCTGCAGGCTGAGCTGGTCGGCCTGGGTCAGATGTTCCTTCAACCCCTGGTGTACCATGGCCGACAGCAGATTAAAGGCGGCTGGCCCGTCGGCCAGTGTTCGTGTGTCCTGCTGCGACCGGGCCTGTTCTTGATCCTGTTGTTCCTGATGCAGATGCATCAGTGTGGGCAAAAGGGGGCTGTTTGCGGCCTGAAAGAAGGGGAGGGCGCGGCTGCTGAATCCGCTTGCCAGCCCTGGTGCTGCCTGGCATGACAGAGGGGCGTTTTTTTGCAACCACAGGGTCAGCCGCAAGCCTGGCGCAGGCAGACAGTCATGCCAGTGGCGGCACACCTGGGCGCACCGGCTCTGGTCTGGGAACGGCAGGTAGCTGCATATCTTTTCCAGCACCACAAAGGGCAGATTCTGGGCGCGGGACAGCACAGCAGTGGTGTTGTTTCCCGCCAGGCGCGGGTGTGTGTCGCCTTCTGGTGCTGGACTTTCGGGTATGGAAGCCGTAACGCAAGAGCGCTCACCGACCCGGTGGCCGGGCTGCGCTATTGGTTTTCCTGTTTTGTCAGGCTGGTCGGCTGGCCTGCGCTGGGGGAGGTTCCTGTGAGCCAGCCCAGTGTTTGACAGTGGGTCCATAGTTCGTTGATCTCCCGTTGTATTTCGCAAAGTGATACAGCATGGGCCGGTGTAGGTTGCAGACACTATCAACCCACTTCGTTACCTGGCCTGGAGGCTGTTGTGTTTCAGCTTCGTGGTTTTCACTTTACAGTTCTTGTTGTTCTTGTTGTTCTTGTTGTTCTTGTTGTTCTTCTTGTTCTTGTGCTGCTGATCTCTCGCCGGGAACGGGCTCTTGAACCCTGCCTTCCCTGTTCTCCTGTGGCGGAAAAAAGCCCAGCTGCAGAAAAGTGGGTGGATCTTGTATGCTGCCCAGCAGTAAGGATATTCCGTCCGGGCTGGCGGCGAAGGGACCGTTCAGGGCCGTATCGACAGCCAGGCAAGCCTTTTTGACGAACTGTCCCTGGCTGTCGAGACCATGAATCCATAGCGACATATGCGGGTCTTCTACTGTTGAGCAGACGATGTCGAAAGGCTTCAGCAAGCAGGCTTGCGGCATGAATTCGGCGTTGTTTCGTATTTTGCGTTGCACCAGATGCTGCCAGCCATGGCCAGGGTGTCGATGCCAGATGTCCACGCGCCACTGGGTTGTCCGGACCAGGGTGCGACCACTTGACGACAGCAAAATGCATTCAAGGCGGTCATTGGGTGGAACATCCGGATCAGGCATGGTTTCCAGCCGCTGTCCTTGCTGCCAGCAACCGCTGTCATCGCAGTAGCACAGCTGAACCTGATGCAGCGAGAGAGGCAGTGCCAGCTGTGTACCCTGGCTGTTGAAAAGCGGCAGCGCGTTGAGTTGGTACCCCAGCTGAACAGGATGCCCAGTCAGCGTCAGCTGTTCCTGCAGCCGGCATTGTGCATCCTGTGTCCACAGGCACATACGCCCGTTGTACAGGGTTCCCAGCAGGTAATGTCCGCCCGGACTCCAGGCCAGGTGCGCCATGTCGGCCTGGTGCCAGGCGAGTATCGAGGCTTGATATCCCCAGTTGTGGGGGCTGGCGGCATTCAAACCTTTGCGCCAGATCAGGACTTTATTGATGCAGCAATCAGGGGCTGGGCGCTGCGGGATCATGCCCAGTGCCAGTTGGGATGAACGCCTTTCGCCAGCCCACACAAAGGGGAGGCGTGCGTGGCCGGTTTCCTCGAGAAATATGAAGGTGAAATCCGGGAAGTTTACGGCGCGCCAGCCTCGCGCATTCCCCAGGAAGGCTGAAAAGATGACCCGTATTTGTGCACCGGTCCCTTGTTTTTGTTGTGCCAGGGTGACCAGATCGCCGTTACCCATGGGGAGCAGGTCCAGGACCTGGGACAACCAGGGCGTACGACACACATGGGTGCGATGCCAGTCGTTGGTGCCAGGCTCTCTGCGCCAGGCCAGCACATCCGAACCATGGGCACTGAACAGTGTGTCCGGTGGCATGCTTGTGAAGATGAAGTCCTGGACGGCCTCCAGTACAGGAGGGTTGAGCGAACATTGCTGCCAGTTGTCCGGCCCCCAGCTATAAAGCCTCAGACAAGCGGGAGCGCTGGGGTGAAGGCGGCATGAGAGGGCCAGCCAGCGGCTGCAGGGACTGAAGGCCAAGCCTCCCACCAGGGTACTGTCTGGCCAGTCGATGGCATGGGGGCGCAGGGTGAATCCATTGTCCTGGGCCAGCTGCTGATTCAGGGCCTGGTGCACCAGACAGGGAAAGAGGTCAGCGGCTGCTGGCTGCAGGGCCTGGTGTGCGTCCTGATGGGCATCGGACAGTTGCGGTGTTTGGTGTTGCGGTGTGTCCTGCTGCAGGTGCGCCTCTTTATGCAGGTGCATCAGAGCCGGCAGGACCGGGCTGCCGACCGACTGAAGAAAAGGGAGGGCGCGGCTGGTGAAGCCGCGTCCCAGTTCAGGATCTGCCTGGCATGACAGGGGGGCGTTTTTGTGCAGCCAGCGGCTCAGCCGTTCCCGGGGAGGGGGCAGACAGTCATACCAGTGGCGGCACACCCGGGCGCACTGGCACAGGGAGGAAAAAGGCAGGTAGGAGAAGATCTTTTCCAGTACCAGCAGGGGCAGGCTCTGGTAGCTGGAAACGGCACCAGTGCTACCGGGCCTTTCGGACAGCACCGCCTGTCTGGTGTCCTTTGGCACCGGCTGGACGGCTATTGCCCCGGCCGCAGTGGCGAGGGAAGGACGCCATGCCTGCTGGCCGACCTCTGTGCCTGGTTGTTCCGTTTTACGGTGCTGATCAACCGGCCCTGGTGAGGGCAAATCACTGTGGGTCACCCCGGTGTTTGACAGCCGGTCCATAGTTCGCTGAGCTCCTGTGCCGTTATGTTGCAGGGTGTGAGACAACATCGACTGGCGCAGGTTTCATTCAGGATGTTCTCGTCGCGGTGTTGTCCGCAGGTGTGCTCAAGGATAGCGGCCGCCGTCAGGATACCGTGCACCGGCCTGGCCGCTGGTCTGTGCGCGCCGCTGAGCTGCTGCGGGGACCGGCACTTGTCTGGGGACGCGTCTTGTCATCGGTTGTCTGAGGGCTCAGCTGCAGGAAAGTGGAGGGATAGTCCAGGCTGCCCAGCAGTAAGGACATCCCGTCCGGGCTGACGGAGAAGGGACCGTTTATGCTCGTGTCGACAGCCAGACAAGCCTTTCGGACGAGCTGTCCCTGGGTATCGACCCCATGAATCCATAGCGACAGATGCGGATCTTCTGCTGTTGAGCAGACGATGTCGAAGGGCTCCAGCAAGCAGGCGTGTGGCATGAATGCGGCGTTGTCCTGGCTTTTGCGTTGCACCAGATGCTGCCAACCATGGGCAGGGTGTCGATACCAGATATCTATGCACCACCGGGTCGCCCGGACCAGGGTGCGACCACTTGACGACAGCTGCATGTATTCAAGCGTGTCGTCGGGTGGAATATCAGGATCAGGTTCGGTTTCCAGCCGTTGTCCTTGCTGCCAGCAATCGCTGTCATCCCTGTAGTACAGCTGAACCTGATGGCGGGAGAGGGGGAGTGCCAGTTGTTGGCTTCGGCCACAGAAAAGCGGCATTGTTTTGAGTCTGTACGGAAACGGCGTTGGATGGCCAGTCAGCGTCAGCTGTTCCTGCAGCCGGCATTGTGCATCCTGTGTCCACAGGCACATACGCCCGTCGTACAGGGTTCCCAGCAAGTAATGCCCGCCCGGACTCCAGGTCAATCGCGCCATGTCAGCCTGGTGCCAGGCGAGTATCGAGGCTTGATATCCCCATTTGTGGGGGCTGGCAGTATTCAAGCCTTTGCGCCAGATCAGGACGTTATTGATGCAGTAATCAGGGGCTGGACGCTGCGTGACCATGCCCAGTGCCAGTTGGGATGAACGCCTTTCGCCAGCCCACTCAAAGGGGAGGCGTCTGTGGCGGGTTCCCTTGGGGCATGTGAAGGGAAAATTCCAGATGTTGACGGCGCGCCAGCCGCGCGCATTCCCCAGGAAGGCTGCAAAGATGACCCGTATCAGTGCACTGGTCTCTTGTTTTTGTTGTGCCAGGGTGACCAGATCGCCGTTGTCCATAGGGAGCAGATCGCAGACCTGGAACAAACAGGGAACACGACACACATGGGTGCGATGCCAGTCGTCGGTGCCAGGCTCTCTGCGCCAGGCCAGCACATCCGTACCATGGGCACTGAACAGCGTGTCCGGTGGCATGCTTGTGAAGATGAAGGCACTGACGGGTTCGAGTACAGGAGGGTTGAGCGAACATTGCTGCCAGTTGTCCGGCCCCCAGCTATAAAGCCTCAGATAAGCGGGAGCGCTGACGTGAAGGCGGCATGAGAGGGCCAGCCAGCGGCTGCAGGGACTGAAGGCCAAGCCTCCCACCAGGGTACTGTCTGGCCAGTCGATGGCATGGGGGCGCAGGGTGAATCCATTGTCCTGGGCCAGCTGCTGATTCAGGGCCTGGTGCACCAGACAGGGAAAGAGGTCAGCGGCTGCTGGCTGCAGGGCCTGGTGTGCGTCCTGGTGGGCATCGGACAGTTGCGGTGTTTGGTGTTGCTGTGTGTCCTGCTGCAGGTGCGCCTCTTTGTGCAGGTGCATCAGAGCCGGCAGGACCGGGCTGCCGACCGCCTGAAGAAAAGGGAGGGCGCGGCTGGTGAAGTCGCGTCCTGGAGTGACACCGGCCTGGCATGACAGGGGAGCATTTTTTTGTAACCACTGGGCCAGTCGCAAGCCTGGCGCGGGCAGGCAGTCATGCCAGTGGCGGCACACCTGGGCGCAATGGCTCTGGTCGGAGAACGGCAGGTAGCTGCATATCTTTTCCAGCACCACAAGGGGCAGATTCTGGGCGCGGGACAGCACAGCAGTGGTGTTGTTTCCCGGCAGGCTCGGGTGTGTGCCGCCTTCTGGCGCTGGACTTTCGGGTAGGGAAGCCGTAACGCAAGCGCGCTCACCGACCGGGTGGTCGGGCTGTGCCATTTCTGTTTTATCAGACGTGTCTGTATCAGGCTCATCGGCGGGCCGGTGCAGGGGGAAGTTCCTGTGAGCCACCCCCGTGTTTGACAGTCGGTCCATAGTGCGCTGATCTCCCGTTTCGTTTCGTTTCGTTTCGGAAGGTTGGACAGCCCTGGCCGGCACGGGTTCCCCGTAGCCTGCCTTTGTTGTGTTGTCCGGTGTCTGGAGACCGCGCCTGCGGCTACCGTTGCGCGTCGTTACAGACTGTCCCCGGAAACCGGCTCTGGGCCCGGCTGCCCGTGTCTTCCTGCGTTGGCAGGTCCAGCTGGAGCAGGGTCGGTGGACTCGAGCCGGTGCCCAGCAGCAAGGACAGCCCGTCCGGACTGGCAGCGTCTATACCTCTTACGGGCACCTGGAGTGGCATGCAGGTGATCTTGACGAGCTGTCCCAGCGGGTTGGGCCTGTGAATCCACAGTGACAGCTCAGGATCTTCTGCCGTGGTGCAGACCAGGTCTCCGGGTTGCAACAGGCAGGCTTGTAGCGGGAACCGATGAAACATTGTGCTGGTGCGTGCCAGCAGGTGCTGCCAGCTCCCGCTGGAGGCACGGTGCCAGATATCCAGACTCCACTGGGTTTTGCGCACCAGCGTGCGGCCACTCGATGTGAGTAGAACAGCTTTCAGCCTGTTGCCGGGCAGCTCATCGGGCCGGGGCGGTGTTGACAGCCGTTCCCCGCAGTGCCAACGGCCATTGGCATCGCTGTAGCACAGCTGAATCTCCTGCAGGAGACAGGGTAAAGCCAGCTGTTTTTCATCACTGCTGAAGGGAGCCAGGCTGCTGAGATCGAACACCCGCTGGTACAGGCAGCCCGCCAGGCTCAGCTGTTCCTGGAGTTGGCCTTGTGCATCCAGCGCCCACAGGCAGGCCCGGCCGTCGCCCAGCATTCCCAGCAGATAATGGCCGCCCGGACTGTAGCTTATGGCGTCGATGGGCGCCTGGTGCCAGGCGATGGATGACTGTTGATACCCCCATCGCGCAGGACGGGATCTGTTCAAACCGGCGCGCCAGATCTGGATGGCATTGGTGAAACAGACCCCGTCCGGGTGAATCCTGGCCAGGGCCACCGCCAGCTGGGATGCGCGCGGATTTGCGCTCCAGGTACAGTTGACCCTGTTGCCCTGAAAGCGGTTGAAAGGGATGGGCGTTGTCACAGTTTCTGCCTCTGTGCCATCTCCTGTGCGACAGCACGACAGCATCATTTGTCTCTTTGCTTCCTGTGTCCTGCAGGTCAGTACAACCTGATCGCCGTTAGCCATAGGGTAAAGGGTGTGAATGGTGTGTGACGGGGGAAAACGGTGCACAAGAGTGGCATACCAGTTGTTGGTGTCAGGCTCTCTGCGCCAAGTGAGAATATCCAGACCCTGGATGCTCAACAGCGTTTCTGGTGGCGTCAGGGCGAACATGATTTGTTCGACAGGCTCGCTTGCACCAGCAAACAGCTGGCACTTGTGCCAGACGCCCTGCCCCCAGCCGTACAGTTGCAGGAAAGCTGGACCGGGGGCAGCGAAGAGAGAAGCTCGCGCCGCGCACAGCATGGCCAGCCAGCGGCTGCAGGGACTGAATAAAAAATCAGTCACAGTGATGCCTTCAGGCCAGTCGATGGCGATCGGACGCAGGGTCTGCTGAGCGATCAGGGCCCGCTGCTGGCTCAGGCCGTAGTGCACCAGACTGGAGAGAAGATGACAGGCCGCAGGCTTCAGACGCTGGTCATGTTCTTTCTGTCGCTGTTCCTGTTCCTGCTCCTGCAGCAGTTGCGTCAATACTGGCAACAGCGGGTGGTTTGTGGCTTGCAGACAGGCGCGGGTGCGGCTGTCGAAGCCCTGTCCCCAGCCAGAACCGGCTCTGTAGGACACAGGTTGCTCTTCTTTGAGCCACTGGATCAGTCGGCGTCTGTAGGACGGCAGGCAGTCATGCCAGTGGCGGCACACCCGGGCGCAGCGACACAGGGAGGAAAATGGTAAATAGCTGAATATCTTCTCCAGCACCAGAACAGGCAGCTTCTGGGGGCAGGACAGGGCACCGGTGCAGCCAGGCCTTTCAGACAGCACAGCCTGTCTGACGTCCTCTGGCACCGGCTGGACCCATGTGGGCCCGCCAGCTGTGGCGCGGGAGGGGCGCCATGCCAGGTGGCCGGCCTGGGTGCCCGGCTGTCCTGTTTTGCTGTGCTCATCGACTGGCCTGTGTGGGGGGAAGTTACTGTGGGGCACCCCGGTGTTTGACAGTTGGTCCATAGTTCGTTGATCACCCGTTGTGTTTCGCAAAGTCAGACAACATGGGCCGGTGTAGGTTGCAGACACTATCAACCCACTTCGTTACCTGGCCTGGAGGCTCTGGTTACAGCAGCTGGCACCAGCCCTGATGCTGTTGTGCTTCAGCTTCGTGGTTTTCACTTTGCTGTTCTTGCTGTTCTTGCTGTTCTTGCTGTTCTTGCTGTTCTTGCTGTTCTTGTGCTGCTGATCTCTCGCCGGGAACAGACTCTTGAACCCTGCCTTCCCTGTTTTCCTGTGGCGGGAAAAAGCCCAGCTGCAGAAAAGTAGGTGGATCTTCTACGCTGGCCAGCAGTAAGGACAGCCCGTCCGGGCTGGCAGCCAGGGGACCGTTTATGGCCGTATCGACCCTCAGGCAAGCCTTTCTGACGAGCTGTCCCTGGCTATCGACACCATGAATCCATAGCGACAGACGCGGATCTTCTGCTGTCGAGCAGACGATGTCGAAGGGGCTCAGCAAACAGGCTTGCGGCATGAATTCGGCGTTGTTTTTCCTTTTGCGTTGCACCCTGTGCTGCCAACCATGGGCAGAGTGTCGATACCAGATGTCCAGGCGCCACCGGGTTGTCCGGATCAGGGTGCGACCACTTGATGACAGTTGCATGTATTCAACGCTGTCATCGGGCGGAACATCAGGATCAGGCATGGTTTCCAGCCGCTGTCCTTGCTGCCAGCCACCGCTGTCATCGCTGTAGCACAGCTGAACCTGATGCACAGAGAGAGGCAGTGCCAGCTGTTTGCCCTGGTCGCAGAAAAGCGGCAGTTCGGCGGGCTTGTACGACAGCGGAGTTGGATAGCCCGTCAGTGTCAGCTGTTCCTGCAGCCGGTGTTGTGCATCCTGTGTCCACAGGCACATACGCCCGTCGGACAGGATTCCCAGCAGGCAATGCCCGCCCGGACTCCAGGCCAATGCCGTTATGTCGGCCTGGTGCCAGGCGAGTATTGATGTTTGATATCCCCAGTGTCTCGGGCTGTGGGAGCTGGGGACATTCAAACCTTTGCGCCAGATCTGGACTTCATTGATGCAGTAAGCAGGACCCTGGCGCTGCGTGATCATCCCCAGTGCCAGTTGTGATGAACGCCCTTCGCCTGCCCATGTAAGGGAGGGGAGATAGCAGTCGTTTTTCCTGGGGTCTTTGCTGACAAATTTCGGCATGGTTGCGGCCTGCCAGCCCCGCGCATTTCCCAGAAAGGCGGAAAAGATTGCCTGCGTCACTTTCGTGGTCCCTGATCTTTTTTGTGCAAAGGCGACCAGATCGCCGTTATCCATAGGGAGCAGGTCGCAGACCCGGAACAACCAGGGCATACGACACACATGGGTGCGATGCCAGTCGTTGGTGCCAGGTTCTCTGCGCCAGGCCAGAACATCCGTACCATGGGCACTGAACAGCGTGCCCGGTGGCATCCTTGTGAAAAGGAAGGCAGTGACTGGCTCCAGTACACAAGGCTTGAGCGAGCATTGCTGCCAGCTGTCCGGCCCCCAGCTGTAGAGCCTCAGATGAGCGGGAGCCCTGGCGTGAATTCGGCATGAGAGGGCCAGCCAACGGCAGCAGGGACTGAAGGACATGCCTCCCACCAGGGTACTGTCTGGCCAGTCGATGGCATGGGGGCGCAGGGTTAATGAGTTGGCCAGGACCTGCTGCCGTTGCAGGGCGTAGTGCAGCAGACGGGGGAAAAGGTCAGCGGTAGTGGGCTGCTGGGCCTGTTGTGTGTCCAGGTCCTGGTGGGCACCGGAGAGTTCAGGCGCTTTGAGTTCCTGTTTGTCCTGCTGCAGGTGCGCCTCTTTGTGCAGGTGCATCAGAGCCGGCAGGACCGGGCTGCCGACAGTCTGAAGAAAAGGGCGGGTGCGGCTGGTGAAGCCGCGTCCCAGTTCAGGATCTGGCTGGCATGACAGGGGGGCGTTTTTGTGCAGCCAGCGGCTCAGCCGTTCCCGGGGAGGGGGCAGGCAGTCATGCCAGTGGCGGCACACCTGGGCGCAGCGGCACAGGCAGGAAAAGGGCAGGTAGGAGAATATCTTTTCCAGGGCCAGCTCGGGCAGGTGTTGGGCCAGGCTCGGTGTGTCGGCGGTGGTCTGGTGCCCGGACAGGGCGATGAGTTCATGAACCAGTGACGCAGTTTTCTCTGACACGCCGGTGGTGGCTGAAGTCCGTCCAGATGGCAGGAGGCCAGCGGGGGGGCTGTGCGGTCCTGTTGCAGCTTGCGCAGCGGACGGTGCTGGGGCGGAAGCTGAACGGCTTTGTGCGAGTCCGTAGCCTGGCGTGTCGTTCATGGGTTTGTGGTATTCCTGCCATTTCAGAGGATTCATAAGGATGGACTCGTTCTGCTGGCGGAGGTTCCAGACAGCAGGAGCCTGTTGTGTTGCAAGGGCCGGGGGGCGGTCATCAATGGCGGAGACGCTTGTTCTGATGGCGCCCGGCACCCGCTGTAACCGGCTTGGCTGATGGATGCTTTTGGCTGGCTTTGCCAGAGGCTGGGTGTGCGGTAGGGATAGCGGTGGCTTGCACTATTGTGGTGAAGCTGTGGTGGAGCAACTTCGGGCGGCGATGTGCCGGTGCCTGTGTCCAGGCCATTCAAGGCCCTGTTCAGAGTGGGGCAGGGCCGCTTTGCAGAGTGCCGCTGCATTCTCTATTCGAAAGGCACTCTGATCACATTTTCGATGCTGCAGGAAAGAGCTGTTTACTGCATGGGTTTCTCTCATGGAAGAAGGGGGTTAGTGCATGTGTTTCTTGCGGTTATGTCACTTTGTACAGCAGGCGGCTGCGGAAGTGTTTTCAGGTGGTTGCAAGGGGCGGGAACCTGTAGAATGCGCGACCCAAATGCGCCGGCGCACAGGCCAATTTGAGGACTTCAGCGAGTCTGTAAGCTGAGGGCGGTAGCGTGCCTGGCAACTGATGGAACCCACAAAATCAGGGAGCCTGTAAACCAGAAAGGATGGCAAGGGGGCAGCGCGGGAAGAGCGCTCCATTCCCCCTCTGAGCTACCGAGCCCCAGGCTCCGCTGATTGCCGAACGCTAATAGCCACATCTCTGGGCGGTAGCCTGCAGTTCGCCCCCCTGGCAGCCGACCCGAGCGAGAGTTTTTTCACTCTCATAGTGACAAACGCATTTTCAGTGCATAACCCTTTGGATTTTTCAGGAGTGTCTCAATGACAAGTACCCAACAACGTGCCGAACTACAGCGCCAGATATGGGCCATCGCCAATGAAGTGCGTGGCTCTGTAGACGGTTGGGACTTTAAACAATATGTACTGGGAACTTTGTTCTATCGCTTTATCAGCGAAAACTTCACCAACTACATCACCGGTGGTGATAAGAGTGTGAATTATGCAGCGATGAGTGACGACGATGAAGATATTGCTGCCGCCAGAGAAGATGCCATTAAAAGCAAGGGTTATTTCATCTACCCCTGCGAACTGTTTGAAAACATCGCTGCCAACGCAAATACAAACGAAAGCCTCAATACCGATCTGGCGGAGATTTTTCGCTCGATCGAATCCTCGGCCAATGGCCATGAATCCGAGCAGGATATCAAAGGGCTGTTTGCCGATTTCGACACCACCAGCAATCGCCTGGGTAATACCGTCAAAGAGAAAAACAGCCGTTTGGCTGCGGTTATCAAAGGTGTGGCAGGCTTGAATTTCGGCCATTTTGAAGATAATCATATCGACCTGTTTGGCGATGCTTACGAATTTCTCATCTCAAACTATGCCGCCAATGCAGGCAAATCCGGTGGTGAATTCTTTACCCCACAGCATGTCTCCAAACTGATTGCCCAGCTGGCCATACACAAGCAAACCTCCGTCAACAAAATCTACGACCCGGCCGCCGGTTCCGGTTCATTGCTGTTGCAAGCCAAAAAACATTTTGATGCCCATATCATTGAAGATGGCTTCTTCGGTCAGGAGATCAATCACACCACCTACAACCTGTCGCGGATGAATATGTTTCTGCACAACATCAACTACAACAATTTCAGCATGAGATTGGGCAACACACTGACTGATCCTCACTTTGGTGATGACAAACCCTTTGATGCCATCGTTTCCAACCCGCCTTACTCAGTCAAATGGATAGGCTCAGATGATCCAACGCTGATCAACGACGACCGCTTTGCGCCAGCCGGCGTGCTGGCCCCCAAATCCAAAGCTGATTTTGCTTTTGTGTTGCATGCGCTGAATTACCTCTCCAGCAAAGGCCGTGCGGCCATTGTCTGCTTTCCCGGTATTTTTTACCGGGGCGGTGCCGAGCAGAAGATCCGTAAATACCTGGTGGATAACAATTATGTGGAAACGGTCATCTCCCTCGCGCCCAACCTGTTCTTTGGCACTACCATTGCCGTAAATATTCTGGTGCTTTCCAAACACAAAACGGAAAACACCACCCAGTTTATTGATGCCAGCGGTGAAGATTTTTTCAAGAAAGAAACCAACAACAACGTAATGACGGACGCTCATATCGAACGCATTATGGAAGTGTTTGATAGCAAGGCGGATATTGACCATGTAGCCAAGTCAGTCAGTTTGGAGGAGGTGGCCGCCAACGACTACAACCTCTCCGTCAGCAGCTATGTGGAAGCCAAAGACAACCGCGAGGTGATTGATATTGCAAAGCTCAATGCCGAGTTGAAAACTACCGTCGCCAAGATTGACCAGCTGCGTTCGGATATTGATGCCATTGTTGTGGAGATCGAAACAGGTGCCAATGATGCTGGAAAATAAACTGGGCATCACCAATCAGGTTGAGTTGGCCAGGGCCGAAGAAAAAATAAGCAAACAAAAAGCCCGCCAGCTTTTTGATGCGGGCGACATTGATCAAGCCGTCGGAACCTTTGAAGGACTGGCCTTTATTCACACTTGGCTGTTTGGTGATATTTATCATTTTGCCGGCAAGATTCGTGACGTAAATATTGCCAAGGGCAATTTTCGTTTTGCCCCGGTGATGTATTTGGAGCACTCTCTGAATTACATCGATTCCATGCCGCACAGCAATCTGGATGAAATCATCGAAAAATATGTCGAGATGAACATCGCCCACCCCTTTCGGGAAGGCAACGGCCGCGCCACCCGCATCTGGCTGGATCTCATGTTGAAAAAAGAAATTCGGAAGGTCATCGACTGGAATGCGGTCGATAAAGAGGAATACCTCTCCGCCATGGAGCGCAGTCCGGTAAAAGATGTGGAAATCAAGGTGCTGCTGAAAAGCGCGCTAACCGATCGGATCGATGACCGCGCCCTGTTTATGAAAGGCATCGACGTCAGCTATTTCTATGAAGGCTATAGCGAATTTAAAACCGAGGAGCTGTAGCATGATAATGGAATCACGGAATACCCGGAAGATGCAGAAAAATTGTTTTATGGAAAAACTGCTGGACCTGTCTGCCGGACAGGCGGTTGGCGTTGAGGTGGAGTGGCTTCTCCTTGGTAATGTTACCCAATATGAACAGCCAACAAAATATCTAGTAAAATCGAAAAAATATGATGATAAATTTGATACCCCAGTTTTAACCGCAGGGAAAACTTTCATCCTGGGTTATACAGATGAAACTGAAGGTATTAATAAAGCATCGGTCAATCCAGTGATAATTTTTGATGATTTTACAACTGCTAATAAGTGGGTTGATTTTGACTTCAAGGCCAAATCATCGGCAATGAAGATGATTAGTTCAAGTGACGAGACTAAATATTCACTCAAGTATGTCTACTACTGGCTGAATACATTACCAAGCGAGTTAATTGATGGAGATCATAAGCGTCAGTGGATCAGCAAATACTCAAACAAGCGAGTCCCCATCCCCTGCCCAGAAAGTCCAGTAAAATCGCTGGAAATTCAGGCCGAAATCGTCCGCATACTGGACACCTTCACCGAGCTTACAGCGGAGCTTACAGCGGAGCTTACAGCCCGCAAAAAACAATACAACTACTATCGCGACCAGTTGTTGAGTTTTGACCTGCCTGCCGGACAGGCGGGTGGCGTTGAGGTGGAATGGAAGGCGTTGGGAGAGGTTGCAGCGATAAATACTGGACGAAAACCATCTGAGATTCTTGATGCTGTGACAGATTTTAATTATATCAATGCTGGAACGACTCGATCCGGTTATGCCAAAAGTAGTAACTGCGAAGGCGATACAGTTACAACTCCTTCGCGAGGTCAGGGAGGAATTGGTTACGTGGGGTATCAAAATAAATCATTTTGGTTGGGTCCTTTATGTTACAAAATGAGATCAGTAGATGAGTCGTATTTAATCAATAAATATCTTTTCTATTTCCTTCAATCAAAAAGAGAATTGTTGTTGGGATTAAAAAAGGAAGGGGGAGTTCCAGCGGTCAACAAGTTTGATTTGGCTAAGTTGAAAGTCCCTGTCCCCTCACTTGATGAGCAAGTGCGCATCATCACTATAATGGACAAATTCGACGCTCTCACCAACTCCCTCAGGGAAGGCCTGCCCCGCGAAATCGAGCTGCGCCAGAATCAGTATGAATATTATCGCGACCTGCTGCTGAGCTTCCCAAATCCAGTCCCCACTCAGGCAAAGACCTAAGGAATATGTACAATGTCCAAACAGTTAAGCCTGCAAGACCAAACCACAGAATTCCTACTCTATACTGCGCCCAGTGGCGAGATAAAGGTTGAGGTATTACTCAGTGGTGAGACTCTTTGGCTGACCCAGGAGCGCATGGCAGAGCTTTTTGGAGTGCAGCGTCCGGCCATTACCAAGCATCTGAAAAACATCTTTGAAAGCAGTGAGTTAAAAGAGGATATGGTATGTTCCATTTTGGAACATACCACTGACCACGGTGCAATCCAGGGCAAAACCCAGACCAGCAAAGTGAAGTATTACAATCTCGATGCAGTGATCTCCGTCGGCTACCGGGTCAACTCCACTCAGGCGACCCAGTTCCGCATCTGGGCAACCCAGCTGATTAAGGAATACATCATCAAGGGCTTTGCCATGGATGATGAACGCCTGAAAAATGGTCGGTACTTTGGCAAAGACTATTTCCGTGAATTACTGGAGCGGGTACGCTCCATCCGCGCCAGTGAGCGGCGCATCTATCAGCAGATTACCGATATCTTTGCCGAGTGCAGCAGCGATTATGATCCAAAGTCGCAAACGACCCGGAATTTCTATGCCCATGTGCAGGATAAGTTTCACTACGCCATCACGGGGCATACCGCAGCTGAAAT
>MPMQ01000006.1 GCA_002238585.1 Kistimonas sp. bin40
ATTATATGGGCGGACCTGGGATGCTGTTCCTCTGTGTCGGCACAGCATCCCTCATGGCCCAAACCCTGCTCAATCTCGATGCCCGCAGATCCAGGCGAAATGAGAGACATATGAGGAGGGCCCCCCTAAAACACGGAAGTTTCCTTTTTCTGCTGTCCCTCCCATTCAATCGGGTTATTGGGGTCCTGCAGCATTTTGACCAGGTCCAGGTCCTGGAAGTCGTCCCTGGCCCCGGGTTCGAACCTGTCGGCCGCGCGCGGTCTATCGGGGGCGACGAGTTCCAATGCCCCTGCTTTTACCAAGGCGCGGAGCGAAGCCTCGCTACCCAAAAAATGCGTCTCCAAGTCGTACCAGGATTCCAGTTCTTCTTTTGCTTCTTGCTTGCATTGCTGTGCTTCACTGGCATAAGAGTCGGAGTATCCTAAGTCTTCCAAGTCTTCCAAGTCTTCTATTATTGCGTCGGAGTCTTCTATGTCTTCTCTGAGGACCTGTTTGCGAGATTCAATCTCTCCGAGAGCTTCGCCCAGCTTGTCGTAATTGATTGTAAACATGTCGTCGAAATTGCCGCCACACCACAGGCCGCTATTGCTACCCCATGCCTCCTCGTTATACTGCAAATACTCCAATGCCTTCTTGCTATACTGCAATGCCTCCTTGCTGACGAGGAAATCTTCCAGTTTCCAAGATCTGGGACATATATTCCGCATCATGTCTACAGTGAAAATTTCGCGCAGCCCAAGTTCCTTCTTTTTTGAGATCTTGTCGAAGCGAATTCTCAATACCCCTGTCCCTCGCACATTCTGGAGAAAAAGGAAGAGTGGATTCCCATTACAATATGGAAAATTTTGAAAATCTTTATCGGGTTGCTTACGTTGTCCTTTATCTTCATATGAATCTGCGGCATCCAGACTCGTTGTCTCTTCCTTGATAAATTCCCGCCCATCCTCCACGAATTTGCGTATCTCATCGCGTATCTGCTTGCTACTCCACGCGGATTTCCACGAATCCACAGAACGGAATAAAGTCTTCATTTTTCTGCCCAGCGACTCACACGGCAGTTCTTCACCAGAGGAGGCTACTCCGGTGTAAGGGGCGCCCCACGCGATTGGCGTGAAAATGGCGCAAGACACCAAGCCAAGCACAGGGACAAGCCCTCTCCTGCACAACCGATTGATGTTTAACATCAGAGCCTCCTCCACGCGCACCCAGCGTGCGACGAAAGACGACGAAAGACGACGAAAGACGACGAAAGACGACGAAAGACGACGAAAGACGACGAAAGACGACGAAAGACTAGTACCATTGGGACCAATGTCAACTTGACGGGAACAACCCTCCGCAATCACCAGCCCAATGCGGCGCACACCTGGCGGGAAGCGGTACACAAGCCCCGCTCCTGCACGTCTGTGTCCCTGTCGTCGCTTCATTGCTGTGAACACAAAAGGGTGCGCATGTCAGCGGATGCCAAAACAGATCTTGACCGGTGATAACCGGTCGAACTTTCGTTGGTGGAAACCGGACATATCAAACTGGTGAAATGAGGACATCTGTAACTGGCGTTAACACCTCTTCCTCAATCATTTCCATTCACTATTATTATTGGGATCCTCATGAAGCATTTTGACCAGGGCCATAAAGTCGATCACAGCTTGTCCTTCCACTTTGGCGGGATCCTCACCCGCTTTCATAGCAGAGCGATCAAACTTGACCATCTCGTGCAAGGCACCGGAGAAGAGTTGCAATGCACCTTCTTTCAACAAGTTGCGGAGCAAAACCTTGCTACGCAAAAGCTGTTGCTCAACGTCGAACCAATTTTGGATTTGCACTCCATAGTATTTTTCAACGGTTAAATCTTTGTTGTTTCTTTTCCCAATTACACGAGAGGTATATTTGCAGGCATCGTTCTCCTTGCGGCGGCGGCTCTGAATGCAATCTTCGAAAATTTTGTACGCCTTGTCGTAATTGATTTTCAATCCCTTTACGCAATCGGCGTCATCGTCCGCAGCCAATGTCTCATCTCTGTTCGGCTGGCTTATTGAATCGGGTGAAGCCTCGTCGTTGATAGCAGATAATACCTGCCTGGCGATGAGTTGCTCACGCAGTGTATCAGGTGCATTCCGAATCACGTCCGGTATCGCGTCCCGCATCGCCTCTTGAGTGAAAACTTTGGGCAGCACACCTTCTTTTGAGATGATGTCGAAGCGAATGCGCAATACCCCCCTCTGCTCCTCTTGATCGAAACTTCGCATTCTATCCAAACAATGGAAGAGTGGCTCCCCATTACAGTATGGAAAGTTTTCCATATCTTTTTTGAGTTGCTCGAGCTTTTCTTTATCGTCATCTGAATCTGAGGCACGCAGGTTTTTTGCCTCTTTTTCGTAAAAATCCCGCCCCTTCTGCACGAATTCTTGTATCTGCTTGATCCTCCACCTGGTTATACTCCTCTTTTTCACCCCCTTCATTCGAACCATAGTATCCATTAAATATCTCACTTTCAGGGCCATCGACTCACACGGCAGCACTCCACTCTTGAAGGCTGTTTCAGTGTAGAAACTCGCGGCCAGGACCTGGGCCCAGTCCAAGGCACTGGCCCGGGCCTCGGCCTCGACATCATGGCGGGCTATTTCACCGAAGCCAAGCGAGCGCGAGGCACCGCCCCACGCGATTGGCGTGAAAACGGCGCAAGACACCAGGCCAAGTACAGGGACCAGCCTTCTCCTGCACAAACTCTTGGCATTTAACATCAGGATCTTCTCCAGTCCACGCGCACCCAGCGTGCGACGATAAACGACGAAAGGCTAGTACTATTGAGGCCAGTGTCAACTTGATTGGAACAACAGCCAGAATCACCAGCCCAATGCGGCGCACACCACGCGGAAGCGGTACACCAAGCCCCGCTCCAGCACGTCTGTGTCCCTGTCGTCGCTTCATTGCTGTGAACACAAAAGGGTGCGCATGCCACCAGATGCCACCAGCCAATACGCCAGCTGCTGTTGATGAATTATCGGGAGTATTTCTCTGATGCCATGACGGTGTTAACAGACGGAGACGATATCTGATCAGAGCAAGCTCAAGTGCTACCTTTTTTTACAATCTGGATTCTTGCTTCCCTGCTGGAGGCTGGCCTTCCTGCGCAGGCCCGGGAGAACATCCAGGCTGCGCTGGTGTGCACGACTTTTGCGCGCTTTTTATTTTTTACAGGGGCGGACCCGGGATGCTGTACCTCTGTATTGGCACAGCACCCCTCATGGCCCAAACCTGGGCTCAATCTCGCCTTCCGCAGACCTGGGCGCAATGAGAGACATGATGAGGGGCCCCCCTGGAGTACGGAAGCTCCCTTTTCCCCAATTATGTCCATTCAATCGGGTGTCCATTCAACCGGGTGTCCATTCAATCGGGTTGTTGGGGTCCTGCAGTATTCTGACCAGCTCCACAAAGTCACTCACAGCTTGTCCTTGCACTGTGGCGTAATCCTCACCCTTGCCCAATAAATGGCTCTTGGGGCTGACGGCCTTGCGCAGTCTATCGGGGAACGAGTATTCCAATCCACCTGTTTTTACCAAGGTGTTGCGCAACTTCTCGCTCTTCAACATCTGCCTCTCGAAGTCATACAAAACGTTCTTGTCATATTCACTCCATTGTAAATCGTCGCTGATATTCTTGTTTTTGAGAGTGAGGAGAACTTTGGACAGCTGTGGGTACTTGATTTCAAATTTTTCGCCGAACTTGTCGTCAGAGATTGCTTCGTTCGTGACAAGAAAATCATACAGAATATTATTTATGTAGGCAGTTGTATGCAGCATCAAGTCTGGGTCTGGAGAGTATAATTCGCGCAGCGTTTCATCCGAGAGGACTTCACTGCGAATGCCTAATGCCTCATGCTCTTGCATCTTACCGACACAAGCGTGTAGTGGATCCCCATTACAGTATGGAAAATTTTCCATGTCTTTATCGAGTTTCTTGAGCTTTTCTTTATCTTCATCTGAATCTGAGGCACGCAGCCTTCTTGCCTCTTCTTTGTAAACATCCCGCCCCTTCTGCACGAATTTTTGTATCTGCCCGATATTCCACCTGGTGCGACTCCCCGCTCCCATCGCACTTGTTCGAGGTATAGTATTCATTAAATAGCGCACTTTCAGGGTCATCGACACACACGGCAGCACTCCTTTATCAAGATGGTAGTCTGCTGCAGTGTAGTAATCCACGGCCCGGGCAGCGGCCCGGGCAGCGGCCCGGGCACCACCCCACGCGATTTGCGTGAAAACGGCGCAAAATACCAAGCCAAGCACAGGGACCCACCTTCTCCTGCACAAACCATTGACATTTAACATCAGAGCCTCCTCCACGCGTCCAGCGTGCGACGATAAACGACGAAAGGCTAGTACTATCAAGGCCAATGTCAATGTGATTGGAAGAACCGGCCGCAATCATCAGCGCAACGCGGCGCACACCTGGCGGGAAGCGGTACACCAGGAACCGCTCCAGCACGTCTGTGTCCCTGTCGTCGCATCATTGCTGTGAACACAAAAGGGTGCGCATGCCACCATATGCCACCAGCCAATACGCCAGCTGCTGTTGATGAATTATCGGGAGTATTTCTCTGATGCCATGACGGTGTTAACAGACGGAGACGATATCTGATCAGAGCAAGCTCAAGTGCTACCTTTTTTTACAATCTGGATTCTTGCTTCCCTGCTGGAGGCTGGCCTTCCTGCGCAGGCCCGGGAGAACATCCAGGATGCGTTGGTGTGGCACGACTTTTGCTCGCTTTTTATAGGGGCGGCATTATATGGGCGGACCTGGGATGCTGTTCCTCTGTGTCGGCACAGCATCCCTCATGGCCCAAACCCTGCTCAATCTCGATGCCCGCAGATCCAGGCGAAATGAGAGACATATGAGGAGGGCCCCCCTAAAACACGGAAGTTTCCTTTTTCTGCAGTCCCTCCCATTCAATCGGGTTATTGGGGCCCTGCAGCATTTTGAACAGTTTGATAAAGTCTTCCATAACTTCTTCTTCCACTGTGGGGCAACCCTCGTCCTCGCTCACTGCATCGGATGCGGGAATGACGCCCTCGTGCAGGCTATTGGGCCAGCAGAATTGCACTGCGCCTGCTTTTACCAAGGCGCGGAGAAAAGAATAGCTACGCAAAAACTGCGTTACCAAATCTTCGCCTGTGTCCTCCAGGGCTCCAGCCACTCGCTGTGCTCTCTGCAACGCCTGCGCCTTCTTCAAGAAGGCACTCTTGCGTCTCAGGCGTTCTTTGCGATCTAGTCTCGAGAGATCTTCCTCATTTCGGACGACCTTTGCGGAAGATGTGCGGTCTTTTTTGAAACTTTCGGCCAGTTTGCTGTAATTAATTCCATACATTTTGTCAAAATCTTTACCATATCTCATATTCCAATAATTAATATCGTCAACATTTACAATTGATGTCAGCATTTTATGTGCACGGTATGCTTCATTTGTGTGGTATTCAACTTCCCTTGTTTCCTTATTCAGCACTCCGGTTATTTCTGGTTTTTTGAGGACTTGCACTGCGTCCTCCTTAAAGAGCTCCCCTCTCAGCTTCAAATCCACGCGGGTAAGTACATCCTTCATCACGTCTGGAGTGAAAACTGTGCGCAGCACAGCGTCCTCAAGGAGGATCTCCTCGCGAATGCGCAATACCCCCCCTTCGTGCATCTTTTGGACAAGCAAGAGGAATGGCTTCCCAGAACACCGTGGATACTTTTGCCTTATCAATTTAACGCGCTTTAATAGATCTGCCCTTAAATTTGACGCAGCCAGTCTCTCTGCCTCTTCCCTGGAAAATTTTCGACCTTTCTCCAGAAACTCCACCAAGTTGCGTACTTCCTCGCTAATGCACCTGGATTCCCCCGAATCCCTGGCAAGAAATAAACCCTTAATTCTGGCCAACACCTCCTCACACGATGGAGCCTCACTTTCTGCGACCGCTTCACCCCATGCGATTGGCGTGAAAACGGCGCAAAACACCAAGCCAAGCACAGAGACCCACCTTCTCCTGCACAAACCATTGACATTTAACATCAGAGTCTCCTCCTCCACGCGCACCCAGCGCACGAAGATAAACGACGAAAGACTAGTATGATTGAGACCAATGTCCATGTGATTGAAAAAACCAGCCGGAATCACCAGCCCAGTGCGGCGCACACCAAGCGGAGGCGGTACGCCAGCAACCGCTCCAGCACGTCTGTGTCCCTGTCGCCGCGTCATTGCTGTGAACACCAAAGGGTGCGCATGTCGGCGCGGCTTCCGATACAGGTCCTCGCGCACCTGGCCCCTGACGGCCGCACCCGCTGTTATCCCCGTCTTTGCACACAAACCCTGGGCCAGCTTGCCAGAGGCTGAGCGCCAGACCCGGCCCCTGCTGTCACTCGATGACTGTCGCTGTGACTACTGACAATGCCAGCCATAAAGCCCTGCACCTGTTCGTGGCTGCTGACCGGAACCTCTTGCCGCAGCAGGCCATGGCACTACAAGGTCCTCGGCCGATGCGGCTGTGCCCCGCCAGGGTCGCAAGAGCAAGGCGAGCGGTGCCGCATCAAATCGCAACGGGCGGTGCGGGACAGGGACGGCGGCACCTCCGTGTTGTGCCAGACGGCGCAGCTCTTGCCCAGACAGTGACAGGACGGGAAGGCCACCGCCTGGCCGCCTTGTACAGACGCGGGACGCCAGCGACTCTGGCGCATCTGGCGGCGTCACCAGCCGGCTACTGTCGTCAGACTTGGCGGCAACAGCTGACCTGGTCCCACCCGGGTCGGCCTCCAGGACAGCGGCACCCGGGCGGCGCGGCACCAGCACGCGGGCAGGGGACAAATCTTCCTGGCCACAGGGAACAGCCTGGCTTCTGCTGCCGGCAGGCGGACACCCGCGTTCTTCTTTCCACCGGGGCCCCTGATGTCCATGCCGGCCAACCCGGGAATCGCTTCGTTGCTGTTGCGCTGCGCCCGGGCATGGCCCGGTGCTGTTCCTGACTGGCGTGCGCACAGGCTGCCGGCGTACCAACCTTGTGCCAGCGCCTGGCTGCGAACCATCAAAAGGATTGTCGCGCCTGTGCATAGCCAGGTGAGCGCACAGCATGCGCTTGTGTGCAAAGCCGCGTCCGCAATCCTCGTGTGGACAGGAAAAACGCTTTTCTCTGGCATGGAAACCCAGGTGCTTCTTCAGGCCGTACACGACAACGAATCGCTGTCCGCAGCCCTCTACTGTGCAGACAAAGGGTTTGTCGCCGGTGTGGCGGCGCAGATGCCGGGTCAGACTTCCTGTCTGGGTGAACCTTTGCCGGCAGTCCTCGTGGGGACACACGCAGGGCTTGTTACCGGTATGGCGCCACGCATGCACCCGTATGGCATTGCGGTAGGCCGCGCGCATGCCACAGACCTCGCAGGAGTACGCCAGGGCGGGAGGGGCAGTGTGTCCGCGCAGGTGAACAGCCAGGTTGCCTGACTGGGCGAACCGTCTTGCGCAGTCTTCACGTGGGCAGACAAAGGGTTGTGCACCCGTATGGACGCGCAGGTGCCTCTTGAGATTGTTCGCACAGGCATGGAGCTTGCCGCAGCTCTCCAGCGGGCAGGCAAACGGCTTCTCACCGGTGTGAGTCCGCAGATGAGGTTTGCGATTGTTGGCACTGATACCCCGTTTTCCGCAGCCTTCGTACGGGCACACCCACACCTGTTTTACCGCCTTTTTCCGTCTGTGGACGCGCAGGTGTGCCATCACATGACATTTTTTTGCAAACCTTCGTCCACAGCCCTCGCCCGGGCAGAGAAAGGGACCTTGCTCGACGTAAAGCGGCGGCGGGACCAGCTCTTTCTTGTGCGGGAGGTACGGCCCGCTGTCGGCTTCAACGGATGGGAGGGCCAGCACCGGCGAGCGACCTGACACCTGTTTTGAAAGCATGGCTGTACCAGGTTGTGTGACAGGCCTGTTGCCCCCGGGCCTGCTGCGTCCGAGCGCTGACAGCCCGGTCAGCAGCCCGGTCCGGTCAGCGGCCGTCCTGTTCAAAGTCGCTTTCCCCTGTTGGTACTGCCACAGCCAGGTCGAACGGGCTGCCGGCCGACCTCAACGGCTGCAACACAGACATCAGCCCGTCCTGGCGGTGAGGGGCGGGCAGGCGCCGTGCCGGCAGTGCGGCCGGCCGGGCCACTCCGGGGCGCGGGTGAACACGCCGTCTGGGGAGCGACACTGATGGCAGTGCCACACCGGCCTGCACGGGCGGGTGGGAGACGGCCTGACCGCGTCGGCCGGCACGCCCGGGCACACACGCAAAGGCCTGAGCCGGTCCGCCAGCATGACCGGGATGACCGGGCGCGCGCGGGCCGGCCTGGCTCTGGCGTGTCGGCTTGCAACTGGCGCGAAAGGCGACAGTGCCAGACTGGATGGAGTCGCGGGCCAGGCGCAGGGCCATGACACCATGCTGGGCGGCGTAGCGGCTCATGCGCAGGGCGATGCTGGCATGCTGGGCAGCATGGCGGGCCAGGCGAAGTGCCGTTACGCCATGCCGGGCTGTATAGCCTGGCGGTCGCGGGGCGGCCGGACCCAGCCCGGCCCATAGCGGCGACTGGTGCGCGCCGGCCAGTGGCGCCATGCCAAGGCAGGGCCAGGTACTGGCGGCCGGCTGGTCCAGACAGTCCGGCTCCACGCCGGGCGAGGCGCCAGGCGGCAGGCCGGGACCTGGCAGCCCTGCGCGACAGGAAGGCGATGACCCGCAGTCCTGATGCCAGGAAAACAAGGAGGGGACCCGCCTGGATTCTGCTGTGTCCAGCTGCCGCAGCTTGCGCCCCTGAAGGACCCGATGGCCCTGGTGGGAGGCCAGATGCCGGTGCAGACCGCTGCGCTGTACAAACCGCTTTGTACAGCCTTCCTGCCGAAAGGCCAGGGTGTTTTCTCTGCGGTGCGTACGCCTGTGTGCACGCAGCAGACCTGGTTGCGCGAACCCTCTCCCGCAGACTTCGTGAGGGCAGACACAGGGTGTATCGCGGGTGGGCACAGGCAGATGCCGCGTCAGGTCCCGCACCTGTGCAAAGTGTTTTCCACAGTTTTCCTGCGGGCCGCACAAGCCTGTACCTTTGGCACCGGGACGCAAGGGTTGTGTCACATCATGCGCCGGCAGCAAGACTCTGCCACATCCTCCATCCAGGCCAACACCGCCGTTCGTGCCGGTACAGGGACCGGGGTGAGCTGCCAGACGTGCAGGCCGGGCCGACCTGCGGCGACCGCCCTTCTCCGGGATGACGAACCTTGCTGCGGCCCGGATGCCGGGGGGGGCCTGGGGACAACATTTTGATGTCCCCCCCTGTTCAGGACTCGCGTGCGGGCCGGGACAAGCTTGCACTCTGCCGCAGTCAGCACGCCTTGCTGACTCTCCTGGTGTCGGGGTGCGGAAGCGGCGGGCCCCCTCAGCAGGCGTGGGGACAGGCTCCGGTGTACTCTGTGACATTCTGACAGGAAGCATGACTATTCATCATTCCATCATTGCTGTGCGATCTGCAGGGGTTTGACAATCCTTGCAGCCCGTAGAGCCTGACGACTGACCATTGTGTCAGAGACGCAGTGCCGCCCTGGACCCAGGGTGCAAGGCCGACGCTGGGCACTCGACCTCATCGGCTGATCACGAGCTCGGCGAGGAACCGCTGGCAGAGCTGGCGTCAAACGAGACCAAACTGCTGAGATCGGAATCAGGTGCGACTGTGCTGGTGGCTGTTGCAGTATCCGATGGCGGCTGCACGGTGCTGAACTCTCCGGAAAGCCCGCCGGGGGAGGACGGCACCATGCCCGGCCGCACGGGAGGCCAACCCAAAGGCGACGGCACCATGCCCGGCCGCACGGGAGGCCAACCCAAAGGCGACGGCACCATGCCCGGCCGCACGGGAGGCCAACCCAAAGGCGACGGCACCATGCCCGGCCGCATGGGAGGCCAACCCAAAGGCGACGGCACCATGCCCGGCCGCACGGGAGGCCAACCCAAAGGCGACGGCACCATGCCCGGCCGCACGGGAGGCCAATCGAAAGGCGGCGGCACCATGCCCGGCCGCACGGGAGGCCAACCCAAAGGCGACGGCACCATGCCCGGCCGCACGGGAGGCCAACCCAAAGGCGACGGCACCATGCCCGCCCGTATGGAAGACCCATCGAAAGGCGGCGGCACCATGCCCGGCCACAGGGGGAGCCAGACCACAGGCTGCTGCCCCCTTCCTGACGGCAGGGGAGTCCAGACAAAAGGGCGCTGCCCAACGGATGCCGGCGATGGTAGCCACGGCTTTGCAAGCTCGGACGGCACGAAGAACGCTGCTGTGCTTGTGGGGCTGGACCGGGCACGCGGGCTCGGGCTGGCGGATGCTGCCGCTGGGGTCGCCTGCGCCGGATAGCCGAAACCTGGCACATTGGTGTGCGCATCCGGGAGAAGCCGGGGGAACTCTTGCTGCGCCAGCACCAATGTCGCGGAATCAGCCTCCGGGGTTTCCGGCCGCCCTGACAAGCCAGAGTGCCGGGCCCTGTGCCCGGCAATATGGGCATACAAATCCCCCCTGTAGACGAACCGGCTCCCGCAGTCTTCATGGCGACAGGCAAAAGACCGCCCCCGACGGTGGACAAGCAGATGAATCTTCAGGCCTTGCGCGCGTACAAAATGTTTTCCACAGTCTTCCCACGGGCAGGCAAAAGTCTTGACGCCGACATGAACAGCCTGGTGGCGTCTCACGTAACTTTTGAATGTGAAAGCTTTGCTGCATCCTTCAACCGGGCAGACAAAGGGTTTCTCACGGCCGTAGAAGCCCGGTGGCTCGCCAGACCGGCTGTCAGCCCTGGTATACCCGGCCCTGCTGCCTTCCCTCTGGCAGGAAACGTGCCTGGCTCCGTCATGAATCCTCTGGTGGCGTTTCATGTAATTTTTGAGTGGGAAAGCTCTTCGACATCCTTCGACCGGGCAGACAAAGGGTTTGGCACTGCCATGGACGCCACGCTGGTGGGCAGACAGGTTGCCCGAACTGGTGAAACGTGCCCGGCAACCTTCCTGCCGACAGACATGGGGACGCTCTCCGGTGTGGGTGCGCTTGTGCATCCTCAGGCTGGAGGCGCTGGGAAACCACTTGGGGCACCCCTCCTGCGGGCAGGCAAACGGCTTCTCACCGGTGTGACCACGCATGTGCACTCTCAGGCTGCCAGGATCTGCGACCCGCCTTGCGCAGCCCTCCCAGGGACAAACGCAACCGCGCTCACCGGTGTGGCGCTGGACGTGCATGCTCATGACACGGGAATCAACAAACCTCCTTCCACAACCTTCCTGTGGGCAGATCCAGGGTTTTTCGCTGGTGTGACTACGAAGGTGCACTGCCAGGCTACTGGGATACGCAAACTGCTTGCCACAGTTCTCCTCTGGACAGACGCGGGGGCCTGGCTGCCTGTGGCTGGTGTGGCCGGTGTGGCCGGTGTGGCTGCGCCAGTGTCCTCTCAGGGCGTCCAGGGACACAAACATTCTGAGGCAATGTTCTTGCGGACAACGAAAACCGAGATCTTGCACGTGGACAAGCCGCAGATGATTTGTCTGGTCGATGGCTCTCGTGAACCTTTTTCTGCACTTTTGATACGGGCATGGAAAGGGACTTTTTCTGGCAAGAAGGAAGGCTTTTGTTACCCGTTCCTTTTGTTTGACACGCCCTTGCCCATCGCTCGCCCGCGCCCCATAACGATGCCCGGTGCCGACAGGGACTCCCAACCGGAAACCGCCGCCAGCTTCTGTCGAAGTGGCAGCTGGTGTGCTCTGTGACCTTGTAACGGGAAGCATGGCCGTTCATCCTGGGTGTTACCGGTGTCCGGTTGGACATCTCTTCCCGCTTGTTGAACCTGACAGATAACAATGATGTCAACGATCCCCTGTGGCGCGGAACGAACCACCGCGTCCGGCCACCTGCGGCTCGACTCACTGCGCCTGTCGCGGGCTTTCGCCAGCCGTGGAATCCACCAGCCTTTGCCAGAACGCCTTGTCATCATTCGCAGGCGCTACCGGTACAGCCTCCCGGTCCGGCACGTCTGTACCCAATGACGCCGATCTCGACCGGGAGAGAAAGTCGTCGGCCCACCAGGTCAGGAAGTCGGACCTCTTGCGCATTGCGGGCAGCGTTGCGGTCTCGCCGGGCAGCAAGACTTGTGACTGCGCCAAAAAATCCGTCGCCGGTTCTGGCCATTGCTGCCGGGTCACGGCCAATGCTGCCATCCTGGGGCTGTCCCTGTCGCAGCCCCCCTGGGTATCAAGACCTGCCTGCTCGCCCCCGGCAGCTGCGTCCTCCCGTCCCGCACCAGAAGCCGGCTTCCGTACCTGCGCGAATGCGGATGGTCGGCCGCCCGGGCCCTGCGGCGCGTCTGGCTGTACCGGTCGCTGTGTGCCGGTCTGCTGCGGCTGTTTTCCTGCATCAACAGGCAAGGCAAGCAAGGGGATCCCGCCGTGAAAGATCCTGTGACGGTGCAGGTCACCGTAGCGCACAAACCGCGCACCGCAGGCCTCGTGCGGACAGACAAAAGAGCCTTGCTTACCCTGGCCGCGCGAATGCGTCTTCAGACTGACGGCGTCCGCAGGCCGCCAGGTGCAGTCTGCACAGGAACAGGTAGAAGGCGGCTTGCTGGCGTGCGTGTGCAGGTCACTGCCCCATGCGCCGGGACCTGGAAACTGCCTGGTACAGGTGGCCGATGGACAGACGAAGGGTTTCTCACCAGTGTGAACGTAACGGTGAGAAACCAGATGGTGTTTTTGTGTGAAAGCTTTGTTGCACCCTGCATAAGAGCAGACAAACGGTTTTTCTCCCGTATGAATGCGCACATGTACTGTCAGGCTGGATGCGCGTGTAAACCGTTTTCCACAGTTCTTCCACGTACAACAAAAGGACCTTGCTTCGGTATGAACACGCTGGTGTTGCGTCCACTCCTGTTTGTGTACAAAGACCCTGTTGCAGCTGCCATAAGTGCAGGGAAAGTTTTTGCCCTTGGCATGGAGACGCTGGTGCTTTGTCAGACTGCCTTTTTGTGTAAACCGGCTGCCACAGTTCTCCTGCGGACAGACAAAGGGTTTCTCTCCTGAGTGAACACGCAGGTGCTCTGATCGGTGATCTGGTCGGACAAAAGCTTTGTCGCAACCTTCATGCGGGCATGGCAGGGGTCTCCTTACCACCGGAAGGCACGACTGTGTTGTCCGGCTGCGTTGTTGTGTAATCCGCACGGCTCCGCTCTCTGGTGGGCAGTCAGAGGTTGTCTGGCTGACCGGGACCTGCGCCCGGACGCATCGACTGCCGGCCGGCGTATCCAAGTCGTTGCCAGCCACTGTCTGCACGGGGGCCAGGTTGCATTTTCTGTGCGCTGCGGAAACAAAGAGCATGTCGGTGAAAAAAACAGGTTGCCAAACAGTAAGGCTTTGACAACAGAGGAGGTCATGTTGCCAGCTGCCATCGAACAAGCTGGTCAGCGATGCTGGCCGGCAGCAGAGCCTGAGCCCGACCGCGACCCTACGGGCTCCCGACGCGGTGGGGCACTGTCTTGACATAGTCCCCGCCCTGAAGGACGGGGCTGGCCGCGCACCAGGTCAGCGGAGGACAACACCAGCCTCGGTCAGAGGCCCGTATCGTTCCAGGCCTGCAATACCGCCACACCCGCAAGGCCTGACTCAACGGCAGGCAACAACGGTTGCATCGGCAGGGAAAGGACTTCCTCGGCCCACCATGCCAGGAAGTCGGGCCCCCTGATGCGCGTTGCAGACAGCGGTGCCATCTCCCCCGGCGGCAGGGTTGCTTGTGACTCTGGGGAAAAGTCCCGCCTGAAACCCGATGGCAGCAGGGCCAGCCCCGCCAGGGTCGTAAGCCAGGCGGAGGGCTGATCCACAGTGGACGCGGCTGTCATCCTGGTACTGCTATCCCTGCCGGACCTGCCGCGCCCAGGACCTGCCTGCTCCGTCGCCGGGACTGCGTCCGCATCCAGAACGCCACCGGGCGCTCTGGCGCCGCCACGCACGCACTGCCGGGGATGGTCAAGAGTACCCTGCGACCGCAACAATCGGTGTGCCCTGGTTTCCAGCTGCTGTCTTGCTTCACCGGACAAGGAACGCCACGCGTCCTTTTTGTGGACCAGCATATGGCAATGCAGGTCGTGCAGGCGTACAAACCGCTCTGTGCAGGTCTCACGCGGGCACGCAAAAGGTTTTTCCCGCTGATGGGCACGCAGGTGCGCATGCAGACTGAAGGCATCCGCCAGGGGCTTTGCACAGCCCTCATGTGGACAGCGCAAGGGCAGTTTTCTGCTGTGGGAGCGCAGATGCGCCCTGAGGTCAGCCAAACGCAGATACCGTCTGGAGCAACTCTCCTGTGGGCAGCCGAAGGGCCTGTCACCCGTGTGCATACGAAGGTGCACTCTCAGGTTGTCTGATCTGGCAAACCGCCTGTTACAGGCCTCCTGTGGGCAGACGAAGGGGCTCTCACCGGTATGGGCACGGGAGCCTTGATGTGCCCTCAAGTGGTCTTTGCGTGCAAAGCTCTTTGGACAGTCTTCATAAGAGCAAGAGCATAAAAAGATTTTTTCCCCCCCAGGGCGACGCCGCTGCACTGTCAGCCCCGCTTTTTGCACCAACCATTTGCCAGAGTTGGCCGGCGGGCCAGCACAGCGCTTTGCTCCCGCGTGGGTACGCAGGTGTCTGGTCAGCTGGGATTGGCGCAAACAGACTCTTTGACACCCGGCATGAAAACACACAAAGGTTTGTCTTGCGCCATGAGGGCGATACTCTGCTGTCAGACTGCTGCTGCGCGAACCCCGTTCACGGGCAGCCCTTGCCGACATCCGACAGCGTTCCGGTCTGCGCTGTGAACTTGTAACAGGAAGCATGTTCGTCAGCACCCCGATGATCAACGGTGCGACTTCGACAGCCATTTGAGTCTGGTGCCAGCGACAGCCAACCACCCGGTCAGCCATGCCGTTCATCCGCCGACGCCAGGACTTGTGCCTGCCGCGCCCGTTCTGCCACCTCAGCTCTGCCACCCATGCCGATTGCAGGCTTTCATCTTGCCGCAGGGGACATCTTCCAGCAGCCTCTTGCCAGAAGAGTTCCTTATCATCCATGGGCACCACAGCCACAGGAGCCCGGCCGGGACTGGAGATGGAATGGAATACAGAACCCGACGCCCCCCGGCTGATCGTCAGGCTTGTCTGCCTGCCGATGCGACCAGCTCCTGCCAGAACTCATGGTCGTCACCCGCAGGAGGCAATGGTACCGGTTGCCGGTCAACCGCGCCTGCTGCGTGCGCCGGCGGCCAGGGTCGGGAAAGGTACACATCGGCGATCCATGCCAGGGTGTTGGGCATGGCCGGCACTGCCGACAGCGGTTGTCCCGGCCCGTGCCGGACAGCCGCTGGAGACGGCCCCGGGCCTGGCGAGGGCTGTTGGTGGCTTGCAGCCGGTGACGGGGCAGTCCCATTGGCAAACCTGTGCTCTGAGGATGCTGTCGTTGGCAGGGGGAAGGACAGCGCGCTGGCAACATGCGTGCCCGGGTCGGCCATGTCCGCCGCACAGTCTGCAGGACGGCCCTCGTCCACGGCAAACGAGGGAATCCAGGGCTCTTCTTCCACAGGGAAACAGGGCAACGGGCTCGGTACCCGAGGTTCCAGCAGCCGCGAGCCCGACAGGACGCGGCGGGAAGACGATGCGCCTCTCTTGTGGACCTCCAGATGGCGCTCCAGGCTGCGTGGATCGGCAAAACGCGCGGTGCAGTCCTCATGCGGACAGGCAAGGGGTTTCTCTTCGAAGTGGAGACGAAAGTGGTCTGCCAGGTCGCCGGCCCTTGCAAACCGCGCGCCGCAGTGCTGCCGTGGGCAGACAAAGGGGACGTGGACGCGCATATGTTCTGCCAGATCCTTTGAGGTGACGAAACCGACTCCGCAGTCCGGCCATGAGCAGACAAAGGCGTCGTGATCATGCATATGTTTTTTCAGTTGCCCTGGTGTCCTGAAACGCGCGCCGCAGTAGTGCCTTGGGCAGACATGGGGACTATGGCGCCACATATGTTCTTTCAGCTGCCCCGGGGTTCTGAAACGCGCGCCGCAGTGCTGCTGTGGGCAGACATGGGGACTATGGCGCCACATATGTTCTTTCAGCTGCCTCGGGGTTCTGAAACGCGCGCCGCAGTGCTGCTGTGGGCAGACACAGGGGGTGTGGACTTTAATATGTTCTGCCAGATCCTTTGCGGCGATGAAACCGGCTCCGCAGTCCGGCCATGCGCAGGTAAAGGTATCGTGGTCATGCATGTGTCCGGCCAGCTGCCCCGGGGTGGCAAAACGCGCGCTGCAGTACCGCCGTGGGCAGACATGGGGACTGTGGCTCCACATGTGTACTTTCAGCTGGACCGGGGTCCTGAAACGCGTTCCGCAGTCTTGTATCAGGCAGACAAAGGGCGTGTGGCGGTCACAGTGTTGTGTCAGTCTCCTTGATGTGGAGAAAGCTATGCCACAGCCCGGCAGTGGGCAGACAAAAGGCCTGTTTGGGATGCGACGGAGACTGCAGGCTGCCTGGTGGCCGGGGTGTCCAGCCCCTTGTTCACAGCACTGCCCTGGGCTGGGGACGGTTTTTCCCCTGGGCCGGCCAGCTTGCCCAGCCGTCCGGTGACGTTTTGCTGAAGAGACTTTTGATCCGGCTTTTGTGCCGCCTTCGTGCGGGCATGCACGGGCGTTGTTTCCGGCAGGAAGGCCTGCCCCCTGTGTCACCCGTCTGGCCCTGTCCTGGCGTCGGCAAACCCGAAAGGATGCGCCCGGGGGCGCACAAGGCCGGCCGGTCCGCATTGCGCCCTCAGCCCCCCGGAGCCGGCATTCACGGGCAGACTCTGCCGTTGCACACCGGGGCACCGTTTTACTCTGTGGCCTGTTGACAGGAAACATGTTTCTCAAGAATTCGGTGGTGAACGGTAAGCTTCCGACAACAATTCCAGCATGGTGTTGCGTACCAGCAGCTGACCATCTTGTCAGGCAGACTGTCGGATGACGGAACCCAACCCTTGGGCAGCGCGCAGCCTAAGGGCTGTCTCCGGAAGCTGAAGAGCCTCCCCTCAGCCAGAAGAGGGCGTTGTCATCTACAGCGGATGAGGGAAAAGCCTCCTGGCCAGAGACCCTGGCTCCGGACAGCGGCGGCAAGGGGTCACAGAGGTATTCATCGGCAAGCCATGTCAATACGCGGGACATGGCGCAAGCTGTCGCAGACGGTGGTGGACGCTGCCATCCCGGGCACGGCGACACCTGTTGCGCCCTGTCCGCTGGCATGGCAATCCGGTTGGGATACTGATGAACTCTCAATGCTGGTGCTGTTGTGGAGCGGCGCCTGTCGCTGCGGCGATGCGGACGGGTCGCGCCACAGGTCAGCACCCGGGAGCCGGAGCTGACCGCAGGGAGCCTGGCTTGCGTTTCCTCAGGGAGCAAACACTGTGCTGTTGTTTGCTGGCGCGGCCTGCCGCACGCGCGGCTCCCGGATGCAGATGTGCCGCCCTTATGGACGTGCATATGGCGACGCAAAGTGCTCGATTGCACAAACCCCCGGCCGCAATCGGCATGCGGGCAGACAAAAGATTTCTGTGTGGTATGACTGCGACAGTGCACGTTCAAATGCGAAGCGCGTTTGAATCGCCTGCCGCACTTCTCCCACAGGCAGGAAAAGGGTTTTTCTTCTGAGTGGATACGCCGGTGTTCTGCCAGATGGCTTGATTTGACGAACCGCGCTCCACAGGCCTGCACTGGGCAGACAAAGGGCCTTTCTCCGGTGTGACAGCGCAGGTGTTCTGTCAGGTGGGGAGCCTGTCCAAACCGTTTTTCACAGTTCTCCCACGGGCAGGAAAAAGGCTTTTCTCCGGCATGGGTACGCAGGTGTGCCCTCAGGTTATCTTTGCGCGTAAAGGCGTTGGCGCAGCCCTCATGACAACAGACAAAGGACTTCTGTGCCCTGTGGCTGCGCAGATGTCTCTGCAAGCTGCTTTGGTGAGCAAACCGCTGTCCACAGTTGTGCAGCTGGCAGACAAAGGGTCTTTCCCGGGTGTGTTCGCGCCCATGCCGCTTCAGGTTATACGACTGAGAAAAAGTTTTTCCGCAGTCTTCGCGTGGGCAGACAACTTGGCGGGGCAAGACAACGCAAGTCCGGCGGACGAAGACAGCAGACCGGGCGGTTGCCACGGCTGTGCGGCCCCTGTAACAAGGGGCTGAGGCGCCAGGTGCAGGCTGGCATTCCGGGTTGTTATGTGAGGTTCTGGCAGAAAACATGTTCATCGAGAGCGGGTCAACAACAGTGACAGGGGACAACAACGGCATTAGTGTGCGGCCCACCATGAACCGGATCTGGCAGCTGAAGTCTGACAAGCCATGCGGATCGCCTCAGGGCTCTCGTGCCGGCATGCCTTGTTGTCAGCCGTACATGCCGGTATGACATGTCGGTCAGAGACACCCGTACGCTGTAAGGGCAGCAACAGCCAGGCGGGGCGCTCATCGCCGGGCCCGGTCAACCTGCCAGCCATGACAGAATCCATGGGGAACAGCAGTTGCTCTATAAGCCGGGTCTCTTCTGACCGAGGTGGCAAGAGCGTTCCAGACCCTTGCGTCCTGTCTGGCTGAAGCCAGGACAAGCGGCTGATGTACGCCGGGTGCTGCTGCCGCTATGGGGCAGGGCTCAGCGCCACAGGCATGACCGGGCCCTTGTTGGCCTGGCTCCATCGCCTGGACTCTATGCCAGGCCAGACAGCACAGAGGAACCCCGCTGCCAGCGTACCGCGCTCGATGGTGCAAACGGCTTTGTGCCGCTTGCCAGCTGGCATATACAGGTTTTTGATCCGGCAAGTGCCCGGCTGGCCTGTCAAATGGCAGAATCTGGCCAGCCCGGTTGTGCAGCCCTGCCAGGGGCGAGCCACAACGTCCTTTGGCGAGGCCACGACAATGCGCTGCCAGCTGCCCGGCTTGTCCAGACCATTTTTCACCGGCCTCCCACGGCCAGGAAAAGGAGCCTTTCCAGCCGTGTTGACGCAGATGTCGCCGCAGGTTTTGTGCTCTGACAAACCGTGCATGGCAGTCTGGATGTGGGCAGGCAAAGGGGCTGACGCCCCTGTGGATACGCAGATGTTCCTTCAGGCTGTGTGCACTCATAAACCAGGCTTTGCAATCGGGCTCCGGGCAGGTCAGGCCTCTACCGCCGGTGTGAATGAAAAGGTGGTCTTGTCGCAGGCCAGCCTGGAGAAATCGTTTTCCACAGCCCCCCCACGGACACAGGAAACGGCGTTGGCAGGGATGTTTGCCCAGATGCAATTTCAGGCCTCTTGATCTGGCAAACCGCGCTTCGCAATCGGGCTCCGGGCAGGCAAAGGGTCTGGCGCCCGTGTGGATCCGCAGATGCTCCTTCAGGCCATATGATCTGATAAACCGCGCTTCACAGTCGGGCTTTGGGCAGGCAAAGGGCCGCTCGTCAGAGTGGACACGCAGATGTATTCTCAGTTGGCCGGGCGTGATACACCGCATTTTGCAGTCGGGCCTTGGGCAGGCAATGGGTTTGTCTCCTGTGTGAGTGCAAAGATGCGCTTTCAGGTGAGAGGTTTTCTGGAACCCTTTTCCACAGTTCTCCCACGGGCAGGAGAAGCGTCTTGCCAGCAGATGCCTGCGCACAGGCTGTGCCGGTTTTTTTTTGCGTGACAAATCCTTGTCACCGCCTGCATGACGGCAGAGGGGAAACGGGTGCCCAGCAGGGGAAACAAGCGGTGTTGGCGTACGCTTTTTTCGTGCCAACTGTCGTGCGGATTTGCGCAGCGGGCCGGTGTCGATGACAGGGGTCGCCGGGGCACCGGCAGCCGGGCGGGCGCGCGCCTTGCGTGATCCTGGCAGCGCCTTGTTGCCCTCTTCGTGCGGGTATGGCCCGTCTCCGGCAGGACGGCGAGGCTGTTGTGTCAGGCTGCGGCCCCGACTCTCCCCCAGATCGCGGTCTTTGTCCGGGCCGGAAGAAGATTTCGCAGTCACGATAACAGGAACCCGGACAGCCCGTACCGCCCCCTGTAAACCGGGGGCACGGGCACACTGCGTCGGTGCGGGTCTGGCTTTTCTTGTGCTGTATGAAGTTGCAACAGGATGCATGTCCGTCAAAAGCCCGGTGAGCAAGGATGGGACTTGGACTGCATCTGCGCCATGGCGTGCAGTCCTGTTGCTGACAAGCTGGTTGGCCAGACTCTTTGATCGCAGGGCATGGAGCGCGTCTGGCGGCCAGAGCCTGGTTCAACGTTCATCTGATGTCACTGTTCACGGGAAATGCCCTGCCAGAGAAACAACGGCCTGAAGCCCGGTTCCCCGATGGCTTGTGAACAGGGCTCATCCGACCGGCCGCGCCGCACGGCCCGGTTGTGGGCAGGCACAGGGCTTTTCTCCCCTGTGGGTGCCCAGGTGCCGGTTGAGATGACCCAACTGTCTGAACGCTTTTGCACAGTTCTCTCGCGGGCAGGCAAAGGGCTTGACGCCGGCGTGGCAGCGCAGGTGCACATTCAGGCAGTTTGCGCGGGTGAACCGCGCCGGACAGCCCGGCTGCGGACAAGCAAAGGGTCTGGCGCCGGTGTGGCTACGCAGATGTTGCATCAGGTTATCAGATCTGGCGAACCGCGCCTGGCAGTGCACCTCCGGGCAGGCGAAGGGTCGCACGCCCGTGTGGCAGTGCTGGTGCTGTTTCAGGTGGCTGGGCTGTGCAAACCTCTTGCCACAGTCATCCCACGGGCAGGAGAAGGGTTTTTCTCCGGTGTGGCAGCGCTGGTGTATTTTCAGGCTGTGGGCGCGGGTGTACCGCGCCTGGCAGCTCGGCTGCGGACAAGCAAAGGGTCTGGCGCCGGTGTGGCGGCGCAGAGGGTTTGCCAGCTTGCCCTGGCGTGGAAAGGCGTTGGAACAGCCTTCATGAGGACAGACAAAAGACCTGTCGCCAGCGCAGCCTGGCAAACCTGTTATCAGGACGCTCCTGCGCCCATGCTTTTGTGCAGGGTTGGGCACAGGGTCAGCACCAGCCTTGTCGCTCGGGTGAGTACGCCGGTCGCTTTGTTTTGAGCTGGCTGGTTGGCTGCCTTTGTAAGGACCTGACCAGGATGTGTTTGTGGCGGGAGAGGGACGAGACTTTTCTGTCAGACGACTGGCCTGTGCCTCCCCTTGTCTGCCTCCCTTTCTGGAGGAGTGAAAAGATCCGGCATTGATAATGACAGCCTTGCGCAGGCTCCTTGTTGCCCCTTGCGGACGCCGGCATCTGGCAAGCGCTGTCGATGCCAGCCGGGTGTGCTCCTTGCTGTGTGAATGTATAAAAGTAAACCTGTCCATCAAAAGTCTGATGCCCCCTGTGAGCATTGGACAGCAAAAGGCGCAGCCTCTATGCAGCCCGGTCGCTTTGACATCCTCCCCGCCCTGGAGGACGGAGACTCCTGCCGCGCACCAGGTCAAGCCTGTCCGTTATGCTGTCTGGTCGCAGAGCCGTAGGCCCATCACCCGCTCTGCCCGGCGCTGGCGCCATCACCTTCTGCCAGAAGGCCTTGTCATCATTGCAGATCGCCAGTGAAACAAACCCTGGTCAGGCGCGTCTGTGCTGTCCGGTGCCTGCAACAACCGGTCAAGCCACTCATCGATGGGCCATGTTTCCCCATGCGGCGGCACACAATCGGGTGCCGGCATCGGTGCCCCCTCCCCGGGCCCGGCTGGTGACAGCGGAGCCAGGACCTGTCCCGGCCCGGCCCTGGCTGTTGAGTGGATACGCTCATGGCGTCTCAGCTGGCCTGACTGGGTAAACGAACGGCCACAGTCGGCTCTCAAACAGACAAAGGGGCGTTCTTCGGTATGGATACGCAAATGCGCTGTCACACTTCCCGAGTTTGCGAAAAAGCGTCCACAGCCTTCATAGGGACAACCAAAGGGCTTTTCTCCTGTGTGAACGCGCAGGTGTCTTGTCAGGCTGGTCAAGTGTGAAAAGGAACGTTCACAGCCCTCCCAGGAACAGACAAAGGGTTTTTCTCCGGTGTGAACACGGTAATGTGCTTTCATGTGGGAAGATTGCTCAGCCATAAAGCCACAGCCTTCCCAGGGACAGACAGCGCGCTGTCTCCGGGAGTGCAGACCCAGGTGCACTCTCAGCCTGCCTGAGTGCGCAGTCGCATATCCACAGCCCTTGTAGAGACAGACAAAGGGATTTGCTCCGGTGTGAACACGGGAATGTACTCTCATCTGGCGAGGGTGCACAGTCACAAAGCCACAGCCTTCCCAGGGACAGACAGCGCGCTTTTTCTGGGCGTGGACATCCAGGTGCTTTTTCAGACTGCCTGATTGCGCAGCCGCATATCGACAGCCCTTGTAGGGACAGACAAAGGGCCTTTCTCCGGTGTGAATGCGCACGTGGGTCCTCAGGCTGCTGTTGTCGCCGAACCTGCGGCCACAGCCCTCGCAGGGGCAGGCGAAAGGTTTGGGACGAACAGAGCCAGGACGCCGGACCGCTCTTGTTGCTGGCGCGTGGCCAGGATCTGGGCCAGCCTCTGCCGGCGTGCAGGAAGGGCCCGGTTGTTGGCAGGGCGTTGTGCCAGGAAGTCTGTTCATGGAAAGGCTCGGGTGATGGATCGCAGGGACTGGGACAACGAGCACTGTCAGGTGACGCCCGGCTACTGACAAGGCTGTCAGCCATGCCGTCCCGCCGCCGAACGCGCGCGCTGGCCCTGTAGCCGGGGGCAATCCATACGCAGCTCACCTGATTTCATCAGCCAGTGAAGAATACAACGCCCGCCAGAACAGCATGTCATCCTCAGTAAGCAGTGGTGGATCGCCATCCGTGGCAAACGCGCCATCGGGAAGGAGCTGCTGCCAGGAGAGATTGGCATCGGTGAGGCCTGTCAACCAGTCGGAGACAAGCTCCTCGGTCACTGGCGATGGCGCCGGCTCTGGCGAGGCGACTTGCAAGAAAGATGAAGCAGACTGCTGCGGCCCTGAGGACGCGGCCCTGTCGGGCGGCATGCTGTTCTCGCCGGGAAGCTGGCGCCCCGCACAGGACGCTGTCATTGTGGGGCGGAGGTTGTTGCCAACAGCCCAGGTTCCCTGGTGCCCCGGCCACTGCCCGGGGGCTGCGGCGCTGCGCGAGACACAGGGGTTTGCCCCCCCCACGGGACTCGGCAGCCCTGGCGGTGTGCCCAGTGTCAGCGGCAGCCGTTTGCCACCTGCAGCGCGCTGGGAGCGCAGCAGCCTTTCCCGGCGGGCACACAGCTTTCCAGACCAGCGGCCTGATGGCACCGACAGGCTTGTGCGCTTCTTGCGCACACTGCCCCGGGACTGGGCTCGCGAGTGAACACGCCTGTGTTTTTCCAGCTGGCTTGCGTGTACGAATGCACGTCTGCTGCTGTCATCGCGACAGACGACTTTTTCTCCTCCTGCGTGAACACGCAAGTGTCGTCCCAGATCCCTGCCATATCCGTATAAATAGACGCAGCCTTCATAGGGGCAGGCAGAAAATTTTCCTCCGAGGTGGTCACGCAAGTGGCTTTTGAGGCGACCTTTTTGTGAGACCGAATATCCGCAGCCTTCATGCCAGCAAACAAAGGGGCCCGCCCGTGAGTGGACGCGCTGCGAATGCCTTGCCAGCTCGTATGCTTGAGCAAACTCTTTTCCACAGTCTTCATGCGGACAGGGCCAGGCTCTTACGTTGCTGTGAATGGACACCCCATGGCGTGCCAGCTGACCTGCTTGCGCGAACGCACGCCCACAGCCTTTCCGGGAACAGACAAAGGGTTTTTCTCCCGTGTGGGTGCGCAAGTGGTTTTTCAGGGTTCCAGATTCACTGAACGCACCTTCACAGCCTGCGTAGGGACAGACAAAGGGGGCCTCTCCTGAGTGACTGCGAAAGTGTCTTGTCAGCATGCTTGAGGCTACGAACGCATAGCCACAACCTTCCCGGGGACAGGAAAAGATCTTTTTCCCTGCATGGGCGCGCAGGTGGACTGTCAGCTGGCCTGATTGTGCAAACGCGCGTCCGCAATTTTCATATGAGCAGACAAAGGGTTTTTCTCCGGTGTGAACGCGCAAGTGTTTGTGCAGTTTGTCTCGTTGTACGTTCAGGTAGACACAGCCTTCATAAGGACAAGCAAACAGCTTGCCTCCGGTGTGGATGCGCAGGTGCACCTGCAGGGCACTTTTGTTTTTGAGCCATTGTTCACAGCCGTTGCGCGGGCAGGCAACAGCTTTCACCCGGGCGCCGCCAGCCAGCCTGGTGGGTTTTCCGGTTGGCAGGGGGCAGCCGCTGGCCGCCACGGCCGGCAGCAGCAAAGGTACCGGTGTCAGTAACCCTGTAGCAGGAAGCGCGTTCATCGCACACCAGAGCAATCAACAGTAAAGCCTGCGCCAGCATTGCACTTTTGTACGCCTGGTTGTTGACCAGACGGTCAGTCATGACGTTCATCCGCCCGGTCATGCGCGCTCCCCGGCAGTCAGGGGAGCAGACAAGGGGCTGATGTCAACTTTGGGAATGCCAGGCCAGAACCAGGACGATTGTGTGCGCTTCGGTAGCCAACCACCTGGTCTGGCTGCCATAGCCGCGCCCGGCCACTACAATCCGGGTTCCCCGGCACATGGCCCGGTTTCACTCGCCATAGCAGACATCAATGCCTGCCAGAATACTCTGTCTTCATCAGCAATTGCGGACGAGCTGACATCCGGGGCTGGTGCGTTTGCACAGGGCGCTGGCTGCCATGACCGGGCAGGCCAGTTATCAGTCAGCAAGGTGACAAAATCGGGCACAGCCAGGCACCCTGCCGGCGTCGGCTGTACCAACCCACGAGAGACCCTTTCCAGCCGGGGCGACACGCAAGGCTCTGCCGGCGGTAACCTGCCTGCCAGACTGGGGGCCCGCTGTCGGGCAACTGATACGCCAGGCAGGCTGGTGTCGCTGTGGAGCCAGGGCTGCTGAACACGGGTGCTCCTGTTGTGCCTGTCAACCGCAGGTTGCGCAGCTTGCCGCACGCAAGGACTGAGCGCGACGGCACTGACTGCGGGCCAGAAGGATGCTGTATGCACAGGAAACCAGAAAGATACCTGTCCGCCGGGTGTGGCCAGCTGCTGTTTTTCAGCGCCGTCAGCTGGCACGCCGCCTTGCCCTTCCCCACGGACAAGCCGCTGGCACCCCGGGATGCTTGATGGCACCGACAGCCCGGTGTTGGCATCCCGCCGCACGACAAAGGGATTCTCGCGCGTGTGCGTAAGCAGATGTCTTCGCACATCACGGCGTCTGGAAAAATCTTTGTTGCAGCCCTCCTGGAGACAGGCAAAGCGTTTCGTGCCCTGGTGCGTGAACAGGTGTTCTTGTCGATGGCCAGATTGTCCGAACCGTTTTCCGCAGCCTTCATAGGAACAGGCAAAAGGTTTTTCTTTGGCATGAGCAGTCCGCCAGTGGCTTTTCAGGCCGCCTGATTGTATGAACGAACGTCCGCAGCCTTCATGGCAACAGACAAAAGGTGCCTTTTTGGTGTGGAGACGCCGGTGTATTGCCAGATTTCCGGAAGACCTGAACGAACGTCCACAGCCTCCGAAGCGGCAGACAAAGGGTCGCTTTCCGGAGTGAGTGCGCCAGTGTCTTGTCAGATCTGATGATCGTGCGGACGCATATCTACAGCCTTCATGGGGACAGACAAAGGCTTTGTGTTCGGCATGAAAAGTTTGCAGGTGGTATATCAGACGGCTTGTATAGGGAAACGAACGCCCACAGCCTTCATGATCACAGACAAAGGGCGCCTCTTTGGTGTGGAGATGCACGTTCACTGTCAAATTCCTTGTCCGTGATTGTGTTACCTGGTGCGCTATCCTTCCCCGTCCTTCAGGGCGGGGAGAATGTCACAGTCAGCTTTCACCATCCCCGGAAAACACCAACGCCTGCCAGAAAGCCCGGTCAGCATCTGTGAGAGGAATGGGCGTGGCACCGTCAGGCTCGTCTGTGCCAAAGACCCCGAAGGGCAGGGAGGCAAGCCAGAACCCATCATCACGGCTGACCGAACTGCGTGCCGAGTGTGCCCCCCGCAGCTCGCCTGGCAGCGGCGGAGGATAGCTCACGAATCCCAACTCCATCTGTTCTGCCGGCTTGTGTTCCTCAAAGTATGTGCCACAACCCTCACACCGCTGAACCCGGGGGAATTGGCTGGCATAGTGGACACGCAGGTGCCCTGCCAGGGCACTTGAACTGTCGAAAACCTTGCCACAGCTTTCATGGGGACAGACAAGAGTTTGTTCCCGGGTGTGCTGGGCTATCCAGTGCTGTTTGAGAGTCTGTGAGCTGGGAAACGAAAGTCCACAGCCGTCCCGGGGACAGTCAAATATTTTGCCGGGGGACCTGGCACGCCCAGGCGCAAGCGCAACACTGCGCTGCCCACATCTTTGTGCATCACTTTCAACGGGGCTGACACCGGATCTTTCTCCCGAGTGGACACGCTGGTGTCCTGTCAGGGCACTGGACTTGTCGAAAACCTGTCCACAGCTTTCATGGGAACCGACAAGCGTTTCTCCTGGGGTGTGCTGGGCTATCCAGTGCTGTTTGAGAGTGCGGTAGCTTGCAAACGAACGTTCACAGCCGTCCCTGGGACAGTCAAAGATTTTGCTGGGGGACCTGGTACGCCCAGGTGCAAGCGCAACGCTGCGCTGCGCAACCCTTTGTGCGTCACTTTCAACGGGGCTGACACCGGATTTTCCCCCGGCACCGGATGTTCCTCCTGAGTGGGCACGCAGGTGCACTCTCCCAGCCCATCTTTGTGCAAACCGCTTGCCACAGTTCTCCTGCGGGCAAACAAACGGCTGTCCTCCTGAGTGGAGGCGCACATGTCTTGTCAGGTGTCTCGGCGCAGAAAACGCGCTTTCGCCGCCGGCATCGGGACACACACGGGCCTTGTCTGTGGCCTGGGTACCCCGCAACAAGCTTTTTCCCGCAAACCGCCTGCCACAGCTCGCCAGCGGGCCGGTAAAAGGTCTTTCTCCCGAGTGACTGCAGCGCCCATGCCGCATCCGATACTTTTGGGGTGGACAAGACTCTGGGCAGCCTTCATGAAAACAGGCCAAGCGCATCCTGCCGGCATAAAGCGAACGCCGTGCGGCCCGGCCAGGTTTTGCGCGCGCTGCGCGTTCATGACCTTCTTGTGGGCTGGCAAAACAGATGGAACGACCGGGGACAGAACGCCAGACAGGGCGTCTGGCTCCCGGGGGGCAGCGCAAACCCTCTGCCGACTCGCACAAAAGCTGCGCTTTTGGGGGTGAAGTTGTCACAGGAAGCATTGATGTCATCCGTCCAGGTAAAAAACAGTGGAGCTTGGACAAGGCTAAGCTACGCCCTGCGCCCGGCACCTGACCAGCTTGTCAGCCATCCCATTCAACTGCCGGGCACCAGGCCCGGCTCATCGCGCAGATTTTCAGCTTGCACTGTTCTCCGGGTCCACCAACCCCATCCAGAAAGCCTTGTCATCATCTGTGAGGGGGAATGAACACAGGTCCTGGTCAGACATGTCCACACTGCGCAATGGCCACAACGACCAGGAGAGGCTCGCATCGAAGGGCTCCTGCCAGTCGGATATATCAAAATGCTGTGAGAGCATCGGTGCCAGCTCCGCGCACTCTCCAGCTGGAGACAAAGAGGACAGCCAAGGCCTGGGGTATGGATTTTCTGCCCCGTCTGGCGGCATGGCACGCCCGCCGGAGGGTTGAGGAAATCCGGACGCCCGTGTCATCGGCAGACAGGAGCTGTGACGCGCCCCCCCCCTGTCCTGGCGGTCCCGGCTTGTACGACTGCCCCGCCAACCGGCAAGGGACTTGGCTTTGGTGTAGACGCGCGCGTATTTTTTCAGCTTGCCTGATCGTCTGGATGAATATCCACCGTCGCCGGAAGGAAAGACAAGGGCTCCTTTTCCTGTGTGGACACACAGGTGTCGCGTCAGGGAACCTGATTGGTTGCTCGCGTAACCACAACCTTCGTGGGGACAGGCAAAAGGCTTTTCTCCTGAGTGGACGCGCAAGTGTCTTGTCAGATTGGTTGATTGAGTGAACGCACGCCCGCAGCCTGCAACAGGGCAGGCAAAGTTTTTTTCTCCTGTGTGGCTGCGTACATGCAGCCTCAGGTTATCCAGGCGTCCATAGGCGCGCCCACAGCCTTCCCAGCAGCAGACAAAAGGTTTTTCTCCCGAGTGGACACGCTTGTGCTTTCTCATATCGCTTGGCTGTATGCACGAATATCCACAGCCTTCGTAGCCACAGATACAAAGTTTTTCTCTTGTATGGAGGCGCAAATGCAGTCTCAGGTTATCCAGTCGGCTACATGTGCGCCTACAGCCTTCCCAGGGGCAGACAACGGGTTTTTCTCCCGTGTGGCGGCGCTTGTGCTTTGTCAGATCGCTTGACCGTACGCACGAATATCCACAGCCTTCCCAAAGGCAGATAAAGGTTGTTTCTCCAGTGCGGGTGAGCAGCTGTTCCACCCAACCCCTTTTGTCGTCGGACGATTGCCGACAGCCCCCATGCAAGGCAGCAAAACGTTTTGAGCTGAAGGCGACAGGAAATCGGGCGGCTTGTCTCTTGTGCCAGCGGTGCGCGGGACGGGCCATCTCTGCCGACCCAGGAAAAAGTTTCCGTTTTCCAGGAGGCGTTGTAACAGGAAACATGTCCACCAAAAACCTGAGCGAGCAACCTTGAGGCTTGGACAACAGTTGCACTCTGATGTGACCCCGGCACCTGACCTGCTTGTCAGCCATACCGTCCAGGCACGGGATCCTGAACGCAGCCCGGCAGCCTGAGTCTGACTCAGGGCACTGATCGCCAGGCTTCACGACCGGCCGGGGACACCAGTGTCTGCCAGAACGCCTTGTCATCATCAGTGCAGGACAAGGGACCCTCATCCAGCGGCAAGGTGTCGCTGTCGTGCAGCCAGCGTAACGGCCATGACAGACTCTCATCGACAAGTCCTGTCAGCCAGTCGGGGATCACGCAATCCATTATCTCCATCGACGCCAGTCCCGCGACCTGCTGGCCGTGCAACAGCTGGGGCGGGGACAGCCCAGGCCTGGGCGAGCGCCGTTCGCCGCCGTCTGCAGGCCTGGTGTCTGTGTCAGGGCGTTGATGCACACCGGGCGCCGCAGCTGCCATGGAAAAGCCATACTGTGCTGCTGCCGCCAACCCTTCGTCAGGTTCAGGACGCCGGGGGCGCGGTGCGCTGTCGCAAGGCTCGGCCAGCTGCCCGCAGGAACCGCCCCATTGCATAGACATGCTCGTGCCACCTTCCCGCCAGGCGGCGCGGGAGCCCGCCCGGATGCGGGCGCGCGCGTCTTGTGCCAGGGGGCTTGCTGGTGTGGACGCATGGACACAGTCACCCAAGGCAAAGACCGGGGCTTTTTTTCGCCTGTGGACGCGCAAGTGTCTTTGCAGGTCGCTTGATTGTATACACGCATATCCACAGTCGCTGTAGGCACAGACAAAAGGTCTTTCTCCTGCGTGGCGGCGCTGGTGCCGTATCAGACTGGAAACTTGTGTGAACGAACCTCCACAGCCTTCATGGCGGCAGACATAGCGGTTCGGTCCGGGGAGAACGCACAGATGCCGCCCCAACAAACCTGGTCGCCTGGACGCATAGCCACAACCTTCCTGGGGACAAACGAAGGGTTTTTCTTTCGAGTGGCAGCGCTTGTGCCGTACCAGATGGGATAGCTGCAAGAACGCATATCCACAGCCTTCATGGCGACACATGAAGGGTTTTCCTCCCAGGTGAACGCGCAGGTGCAGGCTCAGGGCGCCTGGTTGTCTGGACGCGTAACCACAAGCCTCGTGAGGACAGACAAAGGGCCTTTCGCGTGAGTGGCAGCGCTTGTGTCTGGTCAGGTCGCCGAATTGAGCGAACGCACGTCTGCAGCCTTCATAGGGGCAGACAAAGGGTTTTTCTCCGGAGTGAGTGCGCTTGTGCTTTTTCAGGCTGGATGAGTGCGCGAGCGCGCGTCCACAGCCTTCCCAGGGACAGATGAAGCGTTTTTCGCGTGAGTGGACGCGCAGGTGTTGTGTCAGGTTGGAGTTTTGTGCAAACGCGCGCCCACAGCCTTGCCTGGGACAGACAAAGGGTTTTTCCCCGGTGTGGACGCGCTGGTGCCGCATCAGGAGAGCTGATTGTGCAAACGCGCGCCCACAGCCCTCCCAAAGACAGACAAAGGGTTTTTCCCCGGTGTGGACGCACTGGTGCCGCATCAGGAGAGCGGGTTGTGCGAACGCGCGCCCACAGCCTTGCCAGGGGCAGACAAAATTTTTCCTTCCCGTGCCGTCGCGCGGCTGTGCCATCCGGCCTCTGTTGCCACAGCATCCTTGTTCACAGCCCACGCGCAAGGCAGCAAGACCCTGTGAGCGGACACAGACACGCCAGCGGGCTGCTTGTCTCTTTTGCCAGAGGCGCAGCACACTGGCAGCCTCTGCTGGCGCGGGAACAGGTTCCCGTTGTCCGGGATGGGTTATCACAGGGAACATGGCTACCGAAAACCTGGGCAATCAACGCTGAGGCTGGGACAACAAACCTTGTTATGTGACACCCGGCCGCTGACACGCCTGCCAGCCATGCCGTCACGGCGCAGGCGTATGAACCCGGCAGCTGAAGTCCTGCTCAAAGAGCTGATCACGCGCTTTGCGGATCGGCTGGAAAAATCAACGCCCGCCAGAAAGACTTGTCATCGGCTGTCAGAGGCAAGGGGGCTGTATCCGCAGCAGAGGTGTCTGTCCTGTCCGGCGAACACAACGGCCAGAAGGTACTTTCATCGACAACCTCTGTCAGCCAGTCGAACAGACAACTATTCTTCATGCCTCCGGGTGCTGGCCGTGCGAACTCCAGGTCTGGCCCCAGGGCTGAAGGCGGCAGACCTCTAGACTGCGATGGCTGTTCTTCCCCGTCCAGCATGGCACTCCTGGCCGGGAGTTGATGCACGCCAGACAGTGCTGCCGTTGTGGGACCGTCCCTGTCCCTGTCCCTGTCCCTGTCCCTGTCCCTGTCCCTGTCCCTGTCCCTGTCCCTGTCCCTGTCCCTGCCCCTGCCCCTGCCCCTGTCATAGTGCCCAGGACCTGATGGTACCCACAGGTTTGTGCTCTCCTGGCGCAAGTAGATAAACAGTTTTTTTCTTGCATGGACACGCCTGTGCCTTATCAGGCCACTTTGTTGTCTGAATGAGCGTCCACAGCCCACACAGGGACAGACAAAGGATTTTTCTCCTGAGTGGATTCTCAAGTGTGTTTTCAGATTGCCGGCCTGGATGGACGAATATCCACAGCCTTCAAACCTGCAGACAAAAGGTTTGTCCTGGATATGCACAGCACGCAAGTGGTATTTCAGAGCCCTTCCTTGCGCGGACGCGTAACCACAGCCCTCATGTTGGCAGCGAAACGATTTTGTCCTTGAATGGAGGCGCCAGTGTCGTGTCCGGGAGCTGGCTTGCATGAATGCGCGTCCACAGTTTTCATAGGGGCAGACAAAAGGTTTTTCTCCAGAGTGACGGCGCTTGTGATTGTTCAGCCTGCTTGGTTGTAGACACGAATACCCACAATTTTCGTAGGGACAGACAAAAGGTTTTGCTCCTGAGTGGACACACTGGTGGTTTTTCATAGCGCTGGATTCCATGCACGAATATGCGCAACCGCCGCAGGCGCGAACAAAGTTTTTTCCTCGGAAGTGGCGGCGCCAGTGCTTGTTCAGGTTGGTTGATTGTGCGCTCGCATATCCACAGCCGTCCCAGGGACAGACAAAGGGTTTTTCGCCTGAGTGGAGGCGCTTGTGTCTTTTCAGGTCGTTTGATTGGGCGCACGAATATCCACAATCGCCGTAGGGACAAACAAAGGGCTTTTCGCGTGAGTGGGTGCGCAAGTGCCGTTTCAGGTTGTTTGAGTATGCGCACGAATAGCCACAACCTTCGTAGGGACAGTCATGTTTTCGTTTCCTGATGCGGGTGCGCAGGCATGCCATCTGGTCCCTGTGGTCACCGACCTCTTGTTCGCAGCCCCCGCGCAAGCTGGCACAAGGTTTTGCCATGCGGGCGACAGGACGCCGGACTGCTTGTCTCTCTTGCGAGCAACCCCGGGGACCGGTCGCCTCTGCTGAGGCACGAAAACAGTCCCGTTTACCGGGGTAAGTTGTCACAGGAAGCATGGCCACCGGTACCCTGAGCGATCAATACCGGAGCTTGGACAACTGTGACAGCCGCAGGTGATGTCCCGCCGCTGACAAGCCTGCCAGCTGTGCCGTCCAGGCGCGACGCCATGAGTCGATTCCGGCCGCCGCAGTCCATCTCAGGGGGCTGATCGCGCGGTCGGGGTATCTGCGAAACAAATCAACTCCTGCCAGAACGCCTTGTCATCATCCGAGAGAGACAAGACAAAGGCATCCGGGTCACAGGTGCCTGTATCCTGCTGTGAGAAAAACGGCGAGCAAGGATTCTCAGCGGCCCAGCCGGTCAGCCAGTCGGATATCCCAACATCCTGTGTGACCATCGCTTCCAGCCCTGCAAACTCCAGGTTATGCAGCAAGGATGAAGAAAGCCAATCGCCCCACTGCGACAGCTGCATGTCCTCATCAGGCGTAGCCTTTGCGCCCGGGGACTGCTGCCCTGCGGGCAAGACTGTCATTGGGAAACAGGGGCTGTTGTGACCAAACCCGGGGCTCTGATGATCCTGATCGGCAGCAGGTCCGGCATCCACCGGGACACCGGGGCCGGCCCCGGCTGCGATACAAGACGAATACGAGGGTTCATTTTGCACAGCCAAGCTGGGCTCTGGCTGCCCGGGTATGCTCGTCGGCCCTGTGCCGACCTCAAGGCGTCGGGCGCAACCCGCGCGGTTCCTGCCATGGTGCCCGGAACCTGATGGCTGCGATGGTTTTTTGCTCCCCTTCTGCCTGCACCCAAAGGGATTTTCTGCTGGATTTTCGCCTGAATGGACACGCCTGTGGCTTATCAGGCGGCCTTGTTGTGTGAACAAGCGCCCACAGCCTTCATGGGGACAGACAAAGGCTTTTCCTCTTGAGTGGGTGCGCAAGTGTACTTTCAGGTTGCCGGACTGGACGGACGCATATCCACAGCCTTCGAACCTGCAGACAAAAGGTTTTTCTGTGGTATGCACAGCTCGCAGGTGGTATCTCAAAGCGCTTGCTTGGGCAAACGCCAGGCTACAACCTTCATGGCGACAGTAAAAAGGTTTTTTCCCGGAGTGAAGACGCAAGTGCTCTGTCCGGCCGGCAGCTGTCGTGAATGAGCGCCCACAGTCTTCATAGGGGCAGGCAAAGGGTTTTTCTCTGGTGTGACAACGCCAATGATTTTTCCGCCGGTCGGGTTGTGCGCACGCATAGCCACGGCCTTCGCCGGGACCGACACAGGGTTTTGCTCCGGAGTGAACACACAGGTGTTGTTTCAGGTTATATAAGCGTCCGAATGCATGCCCGCAGCCTTCCCGGGAACAGGTAAAGGGTTTGTCGCCAGAGTGGAGGCGGCAGTGCTGGGTCAGATGGCCTGCTTGTCCGAACCTGCGCTCACAGCCTTCCCAGGGACAGGCAAAGGGTTTGTCGCCGGAGTGGAAGCGCCAGTGCTGGGCCAGCCGGCTTGGGTGTTTGAACACACGCCCACAGCCCTCCCAGGAACAGACAAAAGATTGTGCGCAGGCGTGGGCGCGCAAGTGCATTTTCAGATGGTTTGATTGTCCTAAGACGCGCCCACAGCCCTCCCAGGGACAGACAAAAGATTTTGCGCAGGCGTAGGCGCGCAAGTGTCTTTTCGCATCGTCTGATCGTCCGAACCTGCGCCCACAGCTCTCCCGGGGACAGACAACAGGTTTTTGTCCGGCATGGGCGCGCTGGTGTCTTTTCGCATCGTCTGATCGTCCGAACCTGCGCCCACAGCTCTCCCGGGGACAGACAACAGGTTTTTGTCCGGCATGGACGCGCTGGTGCCGTGTCAGGTGGGTTGAGTGTCCGAACGCGCGCCCACAGCCCTCATGGCAACAGACAAAAGGCCTTTCGCGTGAGTGGACGCGCCCATGCGGTTTCAGGTTGCTTGATCGCGCGCACGCATAGCCACAACCCTCCCAGGGACAGATAAAGGTTCTTTTTCCCACGCCGGTGCGCTGACAGGCCACCGGGCCCCTGTTGTCGCCGGATTCTTGTTTACAGCCTGCTGGCAAGGCAATAACAGGTTGTGAATCAACGCAGACAGACAACCGGACGGCTGTTCTCTCGTGCGGGCCATTCGGGGGACTGGTCGCCTTTGCCTTTGTTGGCGCACTGAAAGGTCCCCGTTTTTCGGGATGAGTTGTCATAAAAAACATGGCCAGCGAAAACCTGAACAATCAATGTCGAGGCTTGGACAACAGTTCCTCTCTTGTGTGGCTTGCGCCAGCTGACAAGCTGGCCAGCCATGCTGCCGGGCGCAGGACTATGACCTGAGCCCGACAGCTGAAGTGCGACTCAAAATACTGCTCGCCAGGTGTCGCTATCCGGTGGAGAAATCAACTCCTGCCAGAACGCCTTGTCATCATCCGAGAGAGGCAAGACAGGGGCATCCGGGTCACACGCGCCTGTACCCCGCTGTGAGCAAAATGGCGAGCAAGGGTTCTCAGCGGCCCAGCTGGTCAGCCAGTCGGATATATCAACATCCTGTGCGATCATCGTTTCCAGCCCCGCAAACTCCAGGCTTTGCAGCAGGGATGAAGACGGCCAATCGCCCCACTGCGACAGCTGCTTTTCCTCATCAGGCGTGGCGTTTCCCCCTGGGCGCTGCTGCCCTGCGGACCAGACTGTCGTTGTGGAACAGGGACTGTCGTGACCACACCCGGTGCTCTGATGATCCTGATCGGCAGCAGGCCCTGCATCCACCGGGACACCGGAGCCGGCCCCGGCTGCGATGCAAAAAGGATACGAGCGTTCATTTTGCACAGACAAGCTGGGCTCTGGCCGCCTGGGTCTGCCCGTCGGCCCCTGGCCAACCTCAAGGCGTCGGGAACAACCCGCACGGTCCCTGCCCGAGAAATGGCCTTCACAGGAACCACCTGATGACACAGACATATTTGTGCTCGCTTCTTTCAAGTCGACCCGTTTTTTTGCTCCTGGTTTTTTTGCTCCTGGTTTTTTTCTTCCTGGTTTTTTTCTTCCTGGTTTTTTTCTTCCTGGTTTTTTTCTTCCTGGTTTTTTCCCTCCTGAGTGGATGCACCAGTGTTTTTCCAGGTTCTCGAATCGTCCGAATGCACGCCTACAGCCTTTCCAGGAACAGGCAAAGGGTTTTTCTCCAGAGTGGACACGCAAGTGCTGTGTCAGATGGGCAGTTTGTCTGAACACACGCCCACAGCCTTTCCAGGAACAGGCAAAGGGTTTTTCCCCAGAGTGGACACGCAAGTGCTGTATCAGATGGGTAGATTGTCTGAACACACGCCCACAGCCCTCATGGGAACAGACAAAAGGCTTTTTTCCGGCATGGACGCGCAGGTGTCTTTTCAGATCAATGGATTGTATGCACGCATATGCACAACCTTCGCAGGGACAGACAAACTTTTTTTGTCCGGCGTGAACGTACCTGTGCCTTGCCAGGTGGCCTGAGCATCCGAACGCGCGCCCACAGCCCACATGGCGGCAGACAAAAGGTTTTTCTCCCGTGTGGGTACGCAAGTGTTTTTTCAGGTCGCCGGCTTGTCCGAACGCACGGCTACAGCTCTCCCTGGAACAGGCATATTTTTTTGTACCCGTGTGGGTGCGCTGGTGTGCCATCTGATCCTTGCTGTCGCCGGATCCCTGTGCACAGTCTCCCCGCAAGGCTGCACAATGTTTTGTAACGGAGACAGGATGCCAGACCGCTTTTTTCCCTTGCCAGGCACCCCGGGGACTGGCCGCCTCTGTTGGCGCGCTACGCGGTTCCCGTTTCCCGGAATGAGTTGTCACAAAAAGCATGGCCACCGAAAACCTGCAAGGTCAATACCGGGGCTTGGACAACACTTGCATCTGGTGTGGCGCCCGGCAGCTCACACGCTGGTCAGCCATGCTGCCGGGCGCAGGACCATGACCTGAGCCCGGCAGCTGAAGTGCGATTCAAAATGCTGCTCGCCAGGTGTCGCTATCCGGTAGAGAAATCAACTCCTGCCAGAACGCCTTGTCATCATCCGAGAGGGACAAGACAGCGGCATCCGGGTCACATGCGTCGGTACCCAGCTGTGCGCAAAACGGCGAGGAAGGGTTGTCAGCGGCCCAGCCGGTCAGCCAGTCGGACATATCAACATCCGGTGCGACCATCGATTCCAGCCCCGCACACTCCAGGCTTGGCAGCAGGGATGAAGAAGGCCAATCGCCCCACTGCGACAGCTGCTGTTCCTCATCAGGCATGGCGGTTGAGCCTGGGCGCTGCTGCCCTGCGGACAAGACTGCCGTTGTGAAACAGGGGCTGTCGTGACCAACCCCGGTGCTCTGATGATCCTGATCGGCAGCAGGCCCTGCATCCACCGGGACACCGGGGCCGGCCCCGGCTGCGATGCAAGAAGGATATGAGGGTGCATTGTGCACAGGCCAGCCGGGCTCTGGCTGCATGGGTATGCTCGTCGGCCCTTTGCCAACCGCAAGGCGTCGGGAACAACCCGCGCGGTCCCTGCCAGAGAGCTGGCCTTCACAGGAACCCGCTGAGGGCTCAGACATATTTGTGCTCGCTTCTTTCAAATCGACCCGGTTTTTTCCTTCCGGGTGCCGGTCTTTTCCTTCCGGGTGCCGGTTTTTTCCTTCCGGGTGCCGGTTTTTTCCTTCCGGGTGCCGGTTTTTTCCTTCCGGGTGCCGGTTTTTTCCTTCCGGGTGGATGTACCAGTGTCGTTTCAGGCTCTCGAATCGTGCGAATGCACGCCCACAGCCTTTCCAGGAACAGGCAAAGGGTTTTTCTCCAGAGTGGACACGCAAGTGCTGTGTCAGATGGGAAGATTGTGTGAACACACGCCCACAGCCCTCATGGGAACAGACAACAGGCTTTGCTCCGGAATGGACGCGCAGGTGTCTTTTCAGATCGCTTGATTGTATGCACGCATAGTCACAACTTTCGCGGGGACAGACAAAGTTTCTTTGTCCGGAGTGGACATACCTGTGCCTTATCAGGTGGCTTGAGCTTGCGAACGCGCGCCCGCAGCCCACATAGCGACAGACAAAAGGTTTTTCTCCCGTATGGACGCGCACGTGTTGTTGCAGCTGGATCGATTGTACGCACGCATAGCCGCAACCTTCCTGGGGACAGACAAAGGTTTTTTTTGCTGAATGACCCCACAAGTGCTGTCTCAGGTTATCTGATCGTGCGAATGGCTTCCCACAGCCTTCCCAGGAACAGACAAAAGGTTTTTCTCCCGTGTGGGTACGCCAGTGTTTTTTCAGATCGCTGGTTTGTCCGAACGCGCGCCCACAGCCCTCCCAGGAACAGGCATGTTTTTTTTTACCCGTGCGGGTGCGCTGATGTGGCATCTGACCCTTGTTGTCGTCCGATTCCTGTTCACAGTCTCCTCGCAAGGCCGCACAAGGTTTTGAACCAACACAGACAGGAAGCCAGACGGCTTTTTCCTCTGGCGAGGCACCCTGAGGACGGGCCGCCTGTGTTGGCGCGCGGCAAGGTTCCCGTTTTCCGGAATGCGTTGTCACAAGAAGCATGGCTACCTAAAACCTGAACGATCAATGTCAGGGCTTGGACAACACTTGCTCCTTGTGTGACACCCGGCAGCTGACAAGCTGGCCAGCCATGCTGGCAAGGCGCAGGACTATAACCTGAACCCGGCAGCTGAAGTGCGACTCACAGTGCTGCTCGCTTCGCTATCCGGTGGAGAAATCAACGCCTGCCAGAACGCCTTGTCATCATCAGAGAGGGACAAGGCTGCGGCATCCGGGTCCCACGCGCCTGTACCCCACTGTGAGCAAATCGACCAGGAAGGGTTCTCAGCGGCCAGGCCGGTCAGCCAGTCGGACATATCAACATCCTGTGCGGCCATCGATTCCAGCCCCGCAAACTCCAGGTTTTGCAGCAGGGATGAAGGAGACCCATCGCCCCACTGCGACAGCTGCATTTCCTCATCGGGCTTGGCGGTTAAGCCTGGGCGCTGCTGCCCTGCGGACAAGGCTGTCGTGCTGGGACAGACAAAAAGTTTTCCTCCTGCATGTGTGCGCCAGTGTTGTTTCAGATGGTGTGATCGTGCGAACGCGCGTTCACATCCGTCATAGGAACACAGAAAAGGCTTTTCTCCGGAATGGACACGCAGGTGTCTTTTCAGATCGATTGATTGTGTGCACAAATAGTCACAACCTTCGTAGGAACAGACAAAGTTTTTTTGTCCGGAGTGGACGTACCCGTGCCTTGCCAGGTGGCCTGAGCTTGCGAACGCGCGCCCGCAGCCCACATGGAGACAGACAAAAGGTTTTGCTCCAGTATGGACACGCAAGTGTCGTTGCAGTTGGCTCAATTGTACGCACGAAAACCCGCAACCTTCCTGGGGACAGCCAAAGGGTTTTGTTCCTGCATGATCCCACAAGTGTTGTCTCAGGCTTGCTGAGCGTCCAAACGCACGCCCACAGCCTTGCCTGGGACAGGCAAAGGGCTTCTCTCCTGAATGATCGTACCAGTGACCTCTCAGGCTATCTGATCGTCCGAATGCACGCCCACAGCCTTGCCTGGGACAGACAAAGGGTTTTTCTCCGGAGTGAACACGCAAGTGCTGTGTCAGATGGGCTGATTGTCCGAACGCGCGTCCACAGCCCTCATGGGAACAGACAAAAGGCTTTGCTCCGGAATGGACACGCCAGTGTCTTCTCAGGTCCCTTGGTTGTGCGCCCGAATATTGACAACCGCTGAAGGAACAGACAAAGGCTTTTTCGCGTGAGTGGATGCGCTGGTGCTCTCTCAGCCTGCTTGATAGCGCGCAGGCATAGCCACAAGCTTCGTGGGGACAGACAAAAGATTTTTCCCCTGAATGTCCCCACAAGTGTCGTCTCAGGCTATCTGATCGTCCGAACGCACGCCCACAGCCCTCATAGGGACAGACAAAAGGTTTTACGCCAAAGTGGATACGCCAGTGTCTTTTCAGGTCGCCTGAAAATCTGAATGCACGCCGGCAGCCTTCCTGGAAACAGACAAGATCTTTTTTATCGGTGCGGATGCGCTGGTGTGCCATCTGTCCCCTGTTGTTACCGGATTCTTGCTCACAGTCCCGGGCACAAGGTTTCGAACTGCCGGAGACAGGATAACGGCGGAGACTGGCAGCCTGCGCTGACTCGCAAACAAGTGCCTGTTGTCCGGGGGCCGTTGTCACAGGAAACATGGGGATCGAAAACCTGAGCGATCAATGGTGCGGCTTGGACACCAGTTATACCCTTGTCCAACGCCCGGCAGCTGACAAGCCAGTCATGCTCTCCTGGAGCCGGACCCTGAGCCGGCCCGGCAGCCGAAGTCCGCCTCAGGGTGCAGAGCGCAAGGTTTCAGTAGCCGTTGAAGAAAGCAAAGCCTGCCAGAAAGCCCTGTCATCATCCGGGAGAGCCAGGGCTGCGGCATCCGGGGCACGCGCGTCTGCTGTGTCCAGAAAACCCGGCAGCCAGGGGGGGCTCTCGCTGGCGAAGCCGGTCGGCCAGCCGGACAGGAAAACATCCGGCGCCAGCATCGATTCCAGCTCCGCGACAGCTGCGGCTGGTGACGCAGGCGAAGGGGACATGCCAGGCCCGGGGAATATATTTTCTTCTCCGTCTGGAGCTGGGGCGCTCCCGCCGGAGAGGCGCGGGACAATCTGCAAGCCCCGGTCGCGGACTGGCACCGGGGCGGTCCCGGCCCGGACGCCGGAACAGGCCGCCGCTGCAGTGGGAGAGGGATGCTGTTGGTTGACCGGGCGCCGCTTGTCGGCCGCAAGAGCGCAGGAACCCAGTGCGCTGTCTCTCCGGGCGGACGGCTGTCCACAGGAAACACCAGATGGCATGGACGTGTCTGCACGCCCTCCCTGCCTGCTGGCATGGGGGGTATTTTTGATGTGGACACGCAAGTGTCGTTTCAGGTGGGTTGATTGTACAAACGCGCGCCCACAGCCGTCCCGGGGACAGGCAAAGGGTCTTTCTCCGGTGTGGCAGCGCTCGTGCTTTTTCAGATCGCTTGATTGCGCACACGAATATCCACAGCCCTCCCAGGGGCAGCAAAAAGGTTTTTCTCCGGTGTAGCGATGCTTGTATTTTTTCAGGTGGTTAGATTGTTCGCACGCATATTCACAGCCGTCGCAGGAACAGACAAAGCGCTTTCCTCCGGCATGGCGGCGGCGCTTGTGGCTTTTCAGGCTGCCTGGCAGTGCATACGCATGGCCACAGTCTTCGTACGGACAGACCAGATATTTTTTGCTGGAGCGGGAATGGGTGGACAGGTGTTGTGTCAGGTTGGCTGGATGTGCGAACGCGCGCCCACAGCCCTCATGGAAGCAGGCAAAGGGTTTGTCGCCGGAGTGAACGCTCAGGTGCCATCTCAGGTGGACCAATTGCACGAACCTGCTTCCACAGCCCTCCTGAGGACAGCAAAAAGGTCTTTCGCGGGAGTGAATACGCAAGTGTGGTGTCAGGTTGGGCAATTGTGAGAACGCGCGCCCACAGCCCTCCCAGGGACAGACAAAGGGTTTTTCGCCGGTGTGGACGCGCCAGTGCCGTGTCAGGCGCCCTGATTGTCCGAACGCGCGCCCACAGCCTTCCCAGGAACAGACAAAGGTCTTTTTTTCAGTACGGATGCACAGGCGTGCCATCCGGCCCCTTCGGCCCCTTCGGCCACCGGCCCATTGATCACTGCCCCCGCGCAAGGCAGCCACAGGTTTGGCGCTGACGCCGACAGGACGCCGGGCTGTTGTGCTCTTGTGTGAGAGGCGGCTGTGCGCGAGGCGGCTGTGCGCGAGGCGGCAGGAATCTGCTGCCTGCGCTGGCGCGAGACAAAACCCCCGTTGTTCAGGGTCGGTTGTAACAGGAAGCATGGTCACCAACAATTTGAACGATCAACGCTGAAGCTTGGACCTGGTGACAGGCTTGTGTGGCGCCGGGCAGCTGACAAGCCGGTCAGCGCTGCTGTCCTGGCGCACGACCTGGAACCGGGCCCGGCAGCCGAAGTCCGACTCAAGGGGGCAGGTGCAAGGTTTCAGTATCCGCTGGAGAAAGCAACGTCTGCCAGAAAGCCTTCTCATCATCGGCACGCAACGCGGAAGCGGCATCCAGATCAAACGCACCTGTATCAGGCAGTGAGCACAACGGCGAGGAGGAACTCTCACCAGGGAAGCCGGGCAACCAGTCAGACATATCAACATCCTGTGCCGGCATGGATACCAGCCCCGCGAAATCCGCGTCTTGCAGCAGGGCACAAGGGGGCAGGGCGTCCCATTGCGCCCGCTGTTCTTCCTCCTCGGGTAACGCAGGGCTCCTGTCGCGCCACTGATGTTCTGCGGCGGGTGCTGTCGTTGTGGCACAGGGCCGGTCGCGGTCAAACCCGGGACTCTGGCGATCCAGATCCGCAACAGGGCCGGTAACCACCGGAACGCCAGCCCCGGCTGCAAGGAAAGGGAGATGCGAGGGGTGATTTTCCAAAGGCAACCGTAATCCTGATGGTCTGGGTGCTCTTGTCAGCCTTTGGGTAACTTCAAGGTGGCGGGAACGGCCGGCGCTGCCCCTGCCAGGGCTCCCGGGACCTGATCGCACAGACAGCTTTTTTCTCCCTTTGCGCAGGCTGACAAAGGGTCTCCCTCCTGCATGGACACGCCTGTGGATTGTCAGCGTGTATTTTCGGAAAAATAAACGTCCACAGCCTTCGTAGGCACAGACAAAGGGTCTTTCTCCGGTGTGGCAACGCTTGTGCCTTGTCAGGTCGCCTGACCGGGCGCACGCATGTCCACAGCCGTAGTAGGGACAGACAAAAGGTTTTTCTCCGGAGTGACAGCGCAGGTGTCTCCTCAGGCTGTCTGATACTGCGAATGCACGCCCACAGCTTTCGTAAAGACAGACAAAAGGTTTTTCTGCGCAGTGGCGGCGCAGGTGTTTCCTCAGGGAGCCTGATACTGCGAACCTGCGCCCACAGCCTTCATAAGGACAGACACAAGGTTTTGCTCCGGAGCGATTGCGCTGCGGGTCTCGCTTCAGGGAATCTGATCGTCTGGACGCAGGCTCATGGCTTTCATGGGAACAGGCAAGGGATTTTTTTCCTGCGTGCACGCGCAAGTGTTGTGTCAGGTCGGCAGCTCGTACAAACGCGCACTTGCAGCTTTTCCAGGGACAGACAAAGGGTCTTTTCCCGGCATGAAGGCGCAAGTGCTGTGTCAGGCCAACTGAGTCCCTGAACACGTACCCACAGCTTTCATAAGGGCAGGCACAAAGGTTTTCTCCGGCGTGTATGCGCAAATGTTTTTTCAGGTGGTGTGGTTCGGCGCACGAATAGCGGCAGCCGTCCTGAGGACAAACCAGGGCTTTTCTTCCTGAGTGCCCAAGCAAGTGTTTTGTCAGCTTGGCGGATTGTCCATACGCGCACCCACAGTCTTCCCAGGGACAGACAAAGGGTTGTTTGCCGGCGTGAATGCGCAAGTGTTGTGTCAGGCCCGCTGATTGTCTGAACGCATAGCCACAGTTGTCATAGGGGCAGACAAAAGGTTTGCTTGCCGGGTGGATGCGCCCGTGTTCTTTCAGATCGCTTGATCCTGCGCCCGAATATCCACAGACGCTGTCGGAACGGACCAGGGTTGTCGGGGCGGTGAGAGCGCACAGCTGCGCCGCCCGGCCGCTGGTGTCACCGGGTCCCGGGTCACCGCGCACGAAAGCCAAAGGTTTTGGGCGGCTGAGGACAAGACACCGGACGACTTTCTTCTGTTGCGTGCAGCGCAGAGGATTGGCAGCCTCTACCGGCGCGCGAAAAGGTTGTCGTTTGCCGGGATAATTTGTAACAGGAAACATGGCCACTGAAAACCTGAGCAATCAACGTCAGGGCTTCGACAGCAGTTGCGCTCTTGGGTGCCGCCGGCAGCTGACATACCTGCCAGCCTTGCTTTCCTGGCGCGGCACCATCACCTGAGCCCGGCAGCCAGCGTCCGGCGCAAGGCACTGATCACCGGGTTGGGGAATCGGCTGGAGAAAGCAATGCCTGCCAGAAAGCCTTGTCATCATCTGTCCAGAACGGGGAAGCGGCATAGGGGTCCATCACGCCGGGCCTCTGCTGTAAACAAAACGGCCAGAAAGCGCTCTCATCAAGGCCGCCGGTCAGCCAGTTGGACATGTCATTATCTTGTGCAGGCACCGGTGGCAGCCCCGCAAACTCTACGGCTGGCAACAGCAGCGCCGGCGGCATAGCAGGGTTTGGGAATACATTTTCTCCCCTGGCAGGCATAGCCTCCCCGCCAGCAGGCAAGGGCACTGCAGATGCCTCTGTCAGGGTGGAACAGGCGCACGCGCGTGCAGCACCGGCGCCCTGGCGGTTCCAGGCTGGTGTCCCGGCGTCCGCCTGAACGCCGGGACAAGTCGCAGGTGCAACGGGAGCCCGGGACCATGGTTTTACCGGCAGTCGTTTGTCAGCCTCAAGGTGCCGCCCACCGCCTGCTCTGTCGCTCCGGGGGGACTGGCGTCCACAGCAGACGCCCCATTGCACGAACATGTCTGTTCCTCCTTCCTGCCAACAGACACGGGGTTTGCCCCGGGTGTGGCCGCGCCAGTGATATGTCAACTGATCTGATCGTCCAAACAGGCGCCCACAGTTTTCCCAGGGACATGCAAAGGGTTTTTCTCCGGAGTGGGACAGCCAGTGTCTCTTCAGGTTGCCCGATTGCGTGAACGCATTTCGGCAGTCGCCGTAGCAACAGACAAAGAGTTTCGCTCCTGAGTGGCAACGCTGGTGTTGTGTCAGGTGAACTGATTGTCCAAACGCGCGCCCACAGCCTTGCCTGGGACAGACAAAGGGTTTTTCCCCGGAGTGGGTACGCCAGTGTCTTTCCAGGTTGGCCGCTTGTGTGAACCCGTATCCACAGCCTGCGTAGGAACAGACAAAAGGTCTGTCTCCTGAATGGCGATGCTTGTGCCTTTGGAGTTTGTGTGACTGTACGCACGCGTATCCACAGCCTTCCCGGGGACAGACAAAAGGTTTGTCTCTTGAATGCCGACGCTGGTGCTTTTCCAGCTTCTGTGACAGTACGCACGAATATCTACAGCCTTCCCAGGGACAGACAAAGGGTTTTCCGCAGCGGTGGGCGAGCAAGTGTTGTGTCAGTCTGGTTGATTGTATAAACGCGCGGCCACAGCCTTCCCGGGGACAGCAAAAAGGGCGTTCCCCAGAGTGAACACGCAAGTGCTGTGTCAGGTTGGACGATTGTGCGAACGCGCGCCCACAGTCCTCCCGCGGACAGACAAACGGTTTTTCGCCAGTGTGGACGCGCTCGTGCCTTGTCAGGTGACCTGAGTCTGCGAACAGGCGCCCACAGCCTTCCCAGGAGCAGACATGGATATTTTTCCCGGTGTGGGTACGCTGACGTGCCATCTGGCCCCTTTGGTTACCGACCCATGGCTTGCTGCTCCCGCGCACGGCAGCACAAGGCTGTGAACCAACGCCGACAGGAAACCGGACGGATGTTCCCTTTCGCTTTGGCGCACTACAAAGTTTCCGTTTTTCACAGTGAGTTGTCACAGGAAGCATGGCCACCGAACACCTGATCAATTAACGCTGGGCGTTGGACAACACTTGCGCTCTTGTGTGATACCCCGTAGCTGACAAGCCTGCCAGCTGTGCTGTCCTGGCACGGGACCTGGAACCGGGCCCGGCGGCCGAAACCCGACTCAATACACTGCTCGCCAGATTTCAGTTTCCACAGGAGATATCAACGCCTGCCAGAAAGCCATGTCATCATCTGTGAGAGCCAAGGGCGCGGCATCCGGCGCAGGCACACCGGTACGCTGCTGTGACCAGGACGGCCAGAGGGCGCCCAGATCAACGGCACCTGCCAGGTAGTCGGACAGGTCCTGATCTTGTGGGGGCAGGGGTTGCCATCCCGCGACTTCTGCGGCTTGCAACAAAGACAACGGGGGGTTCTCAAGCCAGGGAAACGGATTTTGTATCCCGCGAGGCTCGGCGCTGTCGTCGGCGCGCTGCTGCACGCCGGACGCCACTGTCATTGAGGGGCACAAATCCTCATGCGCAGCACCGATGCTCTGGCGATCCCGGGCCGCAGCAGCGCTGACAGAAGCAGACTCTGGTACTACCGACAAGTGCTGGTCAGCTGCAACGCGCCGGGCACGGCTTGCGCGGCCTCCCTGAGAAGGCTGGTGCCCGGCGGAGACGTCAAAGTGCACAGACATGTCTGTGCGCCGTCCCCGCCAGCAAGCCTTGTATTTGAGGTGGGCGCGCAAGTGGTTTTTCAGACGGACTGATTGTATGCACACATAGCCGCAACCTTCATGGGAACAGGCACCGGATTGTTCTCCTGCGTGGCGGAGCAAGTGGTTTTTCAGACTGCCTGATTGTATGCACGCATATCCGCAACCTTCATGGGGACAGACAAAGGGTTTTTCCCCGGTGTGGCGGCGCTGGTGCTGTGTCAGGTGAGTGGATCGTCCAAAGGTGCGCCCACAACCTTCATGGGGGCAGGCAAAGGGTTTTTCCCGGGTGTGGATGCGCAAATGGATTTTCAGATTGCTGGGTTTTGTGCACGAATACCTGCAGCGTTCATAGGGACAGATACAGGGTTTTTCTCCTGCGTGCCAGAACAGGTGCGTTTTCAGACTGTCTCGTTGTCTGCACGAATAGCCGCAGCTTTCATGGGGACAGACAAAGGGTTTTTCCCCGGTGTGGCGGCGCTTGTGCTGTCTCAGGTGACCCGGTTGTCCAAACGCGCGCCCACAACCTTCATGTGGGCAGACAAAAGTTTTCATCCGGGTGTGGACGCGCACATGTTTTATGAGATTGGCTGATACGCTGAACCAATGGCCGCAGCTTTCCCAGGGACAGACAAAGGGTTTTTCCCCAGTGTGGCCACGCTTGTGCTGTGTCAGGTAACCCGATTGTCCAAACGCGCGCCCACAACCTGGATGTGGACAGACAAAGGGCTTTTCCCGGGTGTGGACACGCAAGTGACTTTTCAGTCTGCTGGAGTCCGTGCATCTATATCCACAGCTGTCCCAGGGACAGACAAAGGTTTTTTCCCCGGTGTGGATATACCAGTGTTTTTTCAGATTGCCAGGTTGTGCGCTTGCATATCCACAGCCTTCCCAGGGACAACCAAAGGGCGTTTCCCCAGCGTGAGAACGCAGGTGTACAGCAAGAGCTCCTGATTGTGTGGACGCGTATCTACAACCTGCGTGAAAACAGGCAAAAGGTTTTTCTCCTGAGTGGATGCGCTCGTGCTTTCTCAGGTTGTTCGTATGTGCGCATGAATATCCACAGCCTTCGTAGGGACAGACATGGATTTTTTTCCTGGAGTCGCTGCACGGGCGTGCCTTGCGGCCCCTTGTGCTCCCTGACCCTTGTGCCCCTCCCTCGCGCAAGGCAGCACGAGGTTGCCGGTGGACGCAGACCGGCTGCCGGGCGGCTTGCCTGGGCGGGAGACGCGGGGTACTGGCAAGCGGCGCTGACACGAGGCCTGGCTCCCGTTGTTCGGGATGTGTTGGCACAGTAAACATATCCAGCGAAAACCTGAGCAATCAACGTTGGGACTTGGACAACAGTGGCACGCTGGTGTGACGCCCGGCAGCTGACCAGCCTGCCAGCCATGCTGTCCAGGCGCGGGACCTGCCACCGGCCCGATTTAAGGCACTGGTCGTCAGTTTTGAGTATCCGCACAAGAAAGCAAGGCCTGCCAGAAAGCCTTGTCATCATCCGTGCGAGAGGCGACAGCGGCATCCGGGACAAACGCGCCAGGACTCTGCTGTGAGAACGCGGGCCAGCAGGAGCTGTCAGCAAGGAATCTGGTCAGCCAGTCGGGTATATCACAATCTGATGCAGGTAGCGGCTCACGCCCTGCGAGCTCCACGACTGGTGACCAGGACACCGGGGGAAGTCCCGGCCCTGGGGACAGATTGTCTGCCCCGTCAGGCGTGAAGTCCCTGTCACGCAACTGATGCACACCGGGCAGTTCTGGCGTTGTGGGGCAGATCCTGCCGCAGTCCGACCCGGTGCTCTGGCGCCCCGGATCCGCTTCAGATCCTGTAGCCGCCGGGACGCCAGCACAGCCCCCGACTGCAAGGGCCGCGAAATACGAGGGGGCCTTTTGCACAGGAAACCTGGGCCCTGGCAGCCTCTGCAATCTTCTCGCCCCTGTGCCGGCTTCACGGCAGCGGAGCCGGCCGGCACTGTCCTGGCGCATGGGATGCTTCTCACAAGGCGCTGATGGCACAGACCGGTTTGTGCTCCCCGTGCGCCAACCAACAACGGGGCTTTTTGCCGAGTGAAGCCGCAAGTGTCTTTTCAGACCGCTTGCCTGTGCGAACGACCATCCACAGCCTTCGCAGGGACAGACAAAAGGCTTTTCTCCTGAGTGCGTGCGCAGGTGCGGTGTCAGGTGGGCCAAGCGTACAAACGAACGTCCACAACCCTCATAGGGACAAGCAAAGGTTCCCTGGCGCAAGTGAGCGCGCAAATGAGCACACAAGTGTATGTTCAGACTGCGTGCGTGGTTGCACAAATATCCACAGTTTTCCCAGGGACAGACAAAGAGGTTTTCCCCTGTGTGGCAACGCTTGTGCTGTGTCAGGTGAGAAGATTGTCCAAACGCGCGCCCACAACCTCCATGACGGCAGACAAAGGGTTTTTCCCGGGTGTGGACGCGCAAATGGCTTTTCAGATTGCTTGTTGTCATGCACGAATGGCCGCAGCTTTCATAGGGACAGACAAAGGGTTTCTCCCCGGCGTGCCGGCGCAAGTGGTTTTTCAGACTGCTTATATGTATGGACGAATATCCACAACTTTCCCAGGAACAGACAAAAGGTTTTTCCCCGGTGTGCCGACGCAAATGGCTTTTGAGAATGCCGGATTGTATGGACGCATATCCACAACTTTCCCAGGGACAGACAAAGGGTTTTTCCCCGGTGTGGCGACGCAAGTGGTTTTTCAGATTGCCAGATTGTGCGCTCGCATATCCACAGCCGTCCCAGGGACAGACATAGGGCGTTTTTCCCGAGTGATAACGCAGGTGTACAACAAGAGCACCCGGTTGTGTGGACGCGTATCTACAACCGGCGTGGAAACAGACAAAAGGTTTTTCTCCGGAGTGGATGCGCTTGTGCTTTTCCAGGTTGAATGGATAGATGGACGCATAGCAGCAGCCTTCGTAGGGACAGAAACCTTTTTCCTTTCCTGGGTGGGGGCTCGGGCCAGGCTTGCGGCCCCTTCTGGTCCCGGGCCCCTGTGCCCCTGCCTCACGCAAGGCAGCACAAGGTTGCCGGCGCACGCAAACCGGCAGCCGGGTGGCTTGCTTTGTGTGCGGGAGACGCGGGGAACGGGCAAGCTGCGCTGACACGAGGCCTGGCTCCCGTTGTTCGGGATGCGTTGTAACAGTGAACATATCCAGCGAAAACCTGAGCAATCAACGTTGGGGCTTGGACAACAGTTGCACGCTGGTGTGACGCCCGGCAGCTGACAAGCCTGCCAGCTATGCTGCCTGGCAGCAGGCCCGACTCAAGGCGCTGATCGTCAGGTTTGAGTATCCGCACAAGAAAGCAAGGCCTGCCAGAAAGCCTTGTCACCCTCGGCGCGAGACACGAAAGCGGCATCCGGGACAACCGCGCCTGTACTCTGCGGTAAGTGTGATGGCCAGCAGGAGCTGTCATCAAGGAATCTGGTCAGCCAGTCGGGCGTAGCCAAATCCTGTGCCGGTAGCGGCTCAAGCCCTGCGAACTCCACGACTGGTGACAAAGACACCGGAGGCCGTCCCGTCAGCTGGCCTGCTGGTGCAACCGCCTGTCCACCGCCTTCAGGTGAACAAACAAAGGGTTTTTCGCGCGAATGACCGCCCAGGTGTGTGTGCAGCTGGCGTAAGTGTGTTTTCAGATTGCGTAAGTGTCTGTAGGAAGATCCACAGCCTTGCCTGGGACAGACAAAGGGTTTTGCTCTTGTGTGGCAGCGCTTGTGCTGTGCCAGGTAAGTGAATCGTGCAAACGCACGCTCACAACCTTGATGGGGGCAGACAAAGGACTTTTCCCCGGTGTGGTGGCGTATATGCTTTGCCAGATTGCCTGATTGTGCGCTCGCATATCCACAGCCGACACGGGGACAAACAAAGGGTTTTTCCCCGGTGTGGCAGCGCTGGTGCTGTTTCAGGTGAGTGCCTCGTCCAAACGCACGCCCACAACCTTCATGGGGGCAGACAAAAGGTTTTATCCGGGTGTGGACGCGCACATGGCTTTTCATGTTGCTTGCTTTCATGCACGAATATCCACAGCTTTCCCAGGGACAGACACAGGGTTTCTCTCCTGCGTGCCAGCGCAAGTGGTGTTTCAGACTGGCTGAGTTCAGGCACGAATATCCGCAGCTTTCCCAGGGACAGATACAGGGTTTCTCTCCTGCGTGCCAGCGCAAGTGGTGTTTCAGACTGGCTGAGTGCAGGCACGAATAGCCGCAATTTTCCCAGGGACAGATAAAGGGTTTTTCTCCTGTGTGGCGGCACTTGTGCTGCGCCAGATAAGCGGGTGCTCCAAACACGCGCCCACAACCCTCGTGTGGGCAGACAAAGTGTCGTTCCCGGGTGTGGACGCGCCAGTGGTTTTTCAGCCTGGTTGATTCATGGCACGCATATCCACAGCTTTCCCAGGGACAGACAAAGCGCTTTACTCCAGAGTGAACATACTGGTGTCGTGCAAGAGAACCGGCTTGTGTGGACGCGTATCCACAGCCGGCGTGGAAACAGACAAAAGGTTTTTTCCCTGAGTGGATGCGCTGGTGCGTTTTCAGGTTGTTTAAATAGCTGGACACATAGCCACAGCCTTCGTAGGGACAGAAAAATTTTTTCTTTTCCGGGCGGACGCGAAGCGGCAGCCGGGCTGTCTGTCTCTTGCGCGCAAGACGGAGGGAACCGGCGGCCTGCGCTGACACCAGACCAGGCTCCCGTTTTTCAGGGTGCGCTCTAACAGGAAGCATATCCATCGGAAACCTGAGCAATCAAAGTTGGGGCTTGGACAGCTGGAGCACTCTTATGTGGCAGCCGGCGCCTGACAAGCCGGCCAGCTATGTTGTCCAGGCGCGCAACCGGGAACCAGGACCGGCGGTGCTGCCCGACTCAAGGCACTGATCGCCCGATTTCAGTGTCCGCAGGAGAAAGCAACGCCTGCCAGAAAGCCTGGTCATCATCGGTGCGAGACGCGCCAGCGGCATCCGTGGCAATCGCGCCGGTCCCCTGCGGTGACAAAGACGGCCAGCAGGGGCTCTCATCAAGGAAACCGGTCAGCCAGTCGGACATATCAAAATGCCTGGCAGGCACCGGTGGCAACCCCGCGAACTCTACGGCTGGTGGCAGAGGAGAAGGGGGCATGTCAGGCCAGGGGAATTGATCTTCTGCCCTGTCAGCTATGGCACTGGCACCGGTGGGCTGCTGCGACGCCAGTGTCACAGTGCGACGGGCGCGCTGGCGACCCCGGGCTGCCGCTGTCCCGGTGTCCACCTGAACGCCGGGACAGGCCGCAGCGGCACCGGGAAAGGAATACGATGGTTCTGGCGGCCAGCGCCTGTCAGCTTCAGCGTCGCGGGAACGGCGCGCGCTGTCTTTCTGAGGGGACCGCTGCCCACAGAAGTGGATACATTGCGCAGGCCTGTTTGTATCACCTTCCCGCCACCGGGCAAGGAGGTTCTCCCGGGTGTGGACACGCCAGCGTTTTTTCAGATGGCCGGCTTGCGTGAATGAACATTCACAGCCCCGGCAAAAACAGACACAGGTCTTTTCTCCCGCGTGAATGCGCAGGTGTCTTGTCAGCGAGCCTGACTGTGTAAATGAGCGTCCACAGCCGTCATGCAAACAGAAAAAGGGCTTTTCGCCTGAGTGCGTGCTCTGGTGGGCTGCCAGGTGCGTAGCGCGTGCAAACGGACGTCCACAACCCTCACGGGGGCAGACAAATCTCTTTCGTCTCGAATGGGTGTGCAGGTGTCGTAGCAGGGCGTTTTCCTGTGCGAACGAACGGCCACAGCCATCATGCGAGCAGACAAAGGGCTTTTCTTCCGGATGCGTGAGCAGGTGTCGTAGCAGGGAACTTGCCTGTGCGAATGAACGTCCACAGCCTTCATGTAAACAGAAAAAGGGCTTTTCTCCTGAGTGCGTGCGCAGGTGCTCTGTCAGGTGGCTTGATTGTCTGAACGCGCGCCCGCAGCCCTCCTGGGGACAGACAAAAGGTTTTTCTCCTGAGTGGCTGCGCTTGTGTCTTTGCAGGTCGCTTGATTGTACGAACGCACGCCCACAGCCCTCCTGGGAACAGACAAAAGGCTTTTCTCTTGTGTGGCTGCGTTTGTGTCTTTGCAGGTCTCTTGATTGTCCGAACGCACGCCCACAGCCGCTCCAGGAACAGACAAAGCTTTTGTTCCTGATGCGGGTGCGCTGGTGTGCCTTCTGGCCCCTTTTGTCGCCGGAGCCTTGTCCACTGCCTTCGCGCACGGCCGCACAAGCTTTCGCACCGACGGCGAGAGCAAACCGGGCTGCTCGTCTCCTGGGCGCGCGGCGGCCGGGACCGGCAGCCTCTTCTGGCGCGCGACACAGTTGGCTTTTCTCGCAGCGCGTTGTCATAGAAAGCATGGCCACCGAAAACCTGATCAATCAAAGTCAAGGCCTGGACTCCCGTTGCACTGCCCTGTGACGCCCGGCAGCTGACAAGTCTGGCAGCTATGCCAGCCGGGCGCAGATGACCTGAGCCCGGCAGCCGAAGTCCACGCAAGCCACCGGGAACGACCAGCGCGGCTCCGGCCCATGCGATGGCGCCCGGGCCCCGGCAGCCGCCCTTCAGCTCACAGCGCTGTTCATCTGGTCTGGATATCCGCTGGAGCAAGCAACGTCTGCCAGAACGCCTGGTCATCGTTTGTGTCACACAAGGCTGCTGCATCCGGGACAAACGCACCGGTTTCAGGCAATGAGAACAATGGCCAGCAGGGGCTCCCATCAAGAAAGTCGGTCGGCAGGTTAAACCTGTCAAAATCCTTCAGGGCCACAAGTTGTAACCCCGCGAACGCCGCCTCGTCCTGGTACGGGAAGGAAGGGGCAGGCCACTGCAATCGCTGCTGCTCATCAGCCATGAGGTTTGGGCGCGGCACCCCCTGCACTTCGGGCAGTGCTGTCTTTGTGAGGCCGGGCTTGCCACTGGCCAACCCGGTGCTCTGAAGATCCAGATCCGCTGCCAGTTCTGCATCCATCACAGCGCCGGGACAGGCCCCGGTGGCAATGCCGGCGCGAGACTGCTGTTGTGCCGGCAGCCCTTTGCTGACTTCAAGGCAGCGGGAAGGCTCTGCGCGGCTCCGGCCCATGCAATGGCCCCCGGAGCCCGGCTCGGACAGGTGCGTGCTCCCCGTCTGCGAGAAAACAAAGGGAGGGTCTCCTGAGTGAACGCACAAGTGCTGTGCCAAATGGGATGATTGCAGGAACGAACGTCTACAGCCTTTGTAAGGACAGACAAAAGATGTGTCTCTGGCGTGGAGACACCTGTGCCGTTTCAGGCTGACTGCAACCACGAACGCACGTCCACAGCCTTTATTGGGACAGACAAAAGGTCGTTCTCGTGAGTGGAAGCGCTTGTGCTGTTTCAGGTTGCTTGATTGCGCGCACGCATATCCACAACCTTCGCGAGGACAGACAAAGGGTCTCTCGCGTGAGTGAACCCGCAGGTGTATTGTCAGGTTGCCTGATTGTCCGAACGCGTTCCCACAGCCTTCATAGGGACAGACAAAAGGTTTTTCCCCTGAGTGGACGCGCCAGTGTCTTTTCAGGTCGCTGGGGTGTGCATACAAATAGCCACAGCCTGCCTGGGGACAGACAAATGGTTTTCCGCCTGGGTGGCAGCCCTTGTGCCCTGTCAGTCGGGATGCCTGTGCCAACGAACGTCCACAGCCCTCCCAGGAACCGACAAAGCTTTTTTTGCCGGTACGCCTGCACAGCCGTGCCGTCCTGCCGCTTGTGTTGCCGCACGCTTGTTCATGGCTCCCGCACAAGGCGGCATCAGGTTTTGAGCTGACGGACACACAGCGCCGGGCGGCTTTTGTGCGTTGCGGGCAGCGCGGGGGTTGGGCCCCCTCTGCGGACACGCGAAAAAGTTGCCGTTTTCCCGGGTGAGTTGTTACAGGAGTCATGGCCACCGAAATCCTGGGCAATCAAGGCTGCGACTTGGACAACAAGAGCACTCTTATGTCACACCCGGCCGTTGACAAGCCTGTCATACCGTCCTGACACGGGGCCATGAACTGCGTCCGGCAACCGAAGTTCGGCTCAAGGCGCAGCTTGCGCGGTTTGGGGCTCCACGGGAGAAATCAACGCCTCCCAGAAAGCCTTGTCGTCATCTGTGAGAACCAGGGGGGCTGCATCCGGATCAAACGCGCCGCTACTGAGCCGCGACTGCCTGCCGGGGCTTTCATCGACAAACCCTGTCAGCCAGGCGGACATATCCAAAGTCTTGGCGGGCACCCATCCCAGCCCCGCCAACTTCACGTCCTGGCCGCAGGAAGAAGGGGGCAGGCCAGCCCTGCGCCCGTGCACCCGCTGTTGTTCCCCGTCGGGCGCAGTGCTGCTGTCGCGCAACGGATGCACTCCGCCCGGTGCTGGCGTTGTGGGGCAGAGCCTGTCGCTGCCACACCAGGGACTCTGGCGATCCAGATCCGCCGCAGGTCCTGCACCCGTCGCAACAGCCTGCCTGGCCCCGGCTGCAAGGGAAGAAAGATATGAGGACTCTGTGTGCGCAGGCAACCTGCGCCCTGACGGCCTGTGTTTTGTTGTCGTCCCTGAGCCGACGTCAAGGGACCGGGAGCGGCCTGCGCTGTCCCTGCGCTGGTGCCTGGCACCTGAGGGCACCAACAACTTTGTGCTCTCCTCTCCCAAGCAGGCCAAGAGAGGTGGCTGGGCGTGGACACGCCAGTGGTTGATAAAATCTCCTCGTCGCATGAATGAACGTCCACAGCCTTCCCGGGCACAGACCAAAGGTTTTTCGCCTGAGTGAGCGCGCCAGTGTCGCGTCAGACAGTTCGATCGCATAAACCATTTGCCGCAGCCATCATGTTGACAGACAAGGGGTTTTCTTTCCGCGTGGACGCACTGGTGTCTTTTCAGCGCGTTTGCTTGTACGCACGCATATCCACAGCCTTCCCAGGAACAGACAAAAGGCTTTTCTCCTGAGTGGCAGCGCTTGTGTTTTTTCATGTCGCCCGATTGCACGCACGAATACCCACAGCCTTCGTGGGGACAGATAAAGGCTTTTTTGCCGGAGTGGACGGGCAAGTGTTGTGTCAGGCTGGCGGCGTGTGCAAACGCGCGCCCGCAATCCTCATAGGTACAGATGAAGGGTTTTTCTCCTGTATGGCGGCGCTTGTGCTGTTTCAGGTTGCCCCGTTGTGTGCACGCATATGAACAGCCTTCGAGAGGACAGACAAAGGGTTTTTTCCTGGAGTGGATGCGCGCGTGTTGTGTCCGGTTTATGGCATATGCGAACGCGCGCCCACAGCTCTCATAGGGACAGAAAAAAGGTTTTTTCCCGGAATGTGTATGCAAGTGTTTTTTGAGATAGATCAGTCGTGCGAACGGCCGTCCGCAACCTTCACGGGGACAAATAAAAGACTTTTCTCCTGAATGACGGTACAGGTGTTCTGCCAGGTGAGCTGATTGTGCGAACGAATGTCCACAGCTTGCATGCGGACAGACAAAAGGTTTTGCTCGCGCGTGAACGCGCAGGTGATTTCTCAGGCTGACTGACTGTGTGAACGCTTGCCCACAGCCGTCAGAAGGACAGACCCAGGTTCTTTTTCCCGTGCCGATGCGCTGGTGTTCCAGCCGGCCTCTTGTGCCGACGGGTCCTTGTTTACAGCCCCCGGACACGGCAGCAAATCGTTCCGGCTGGGCCTGGACAGGACGCCGGACGGCTTTTCGCTTCAGCAAGAGGTGGAGAGGACCGGCTTGCTCTACAGGCGCGAGACAGGATCCCCGTTTTCCGGGGTGAGTTATCACAGCACGCATGGGCTCCGGGAACCTGAACAATCAACACTGCGTCTTGGACAGCCGGTGTACCCTTGTGTGACACCCGGCGGCTGACAAGCCTGCCAGCTATGCTGTCCAGGCGCGGCACCCTGCCCGGAGACCGACGGCCGAAGTCCCACTCAAGACGTTGAGCGCGAGGTTTGCGTATCCCCCGGGGAAAGCAACGCCCGCCAGAAAGCCTGGTCATCGGCCGCGCAAGCCAGCCAGGCTGCATCCGTGTCAACAGCACCGGTACCAGGCGGCCAGCCGCAGCTTGCATCGACGTCCCCTGACAACCAGTCCGCCATATCAAAATCCGTCAGGGACACAGATTGTAGCTCCGCGAAATCCACGTCTTGCAGCAAGGGAGAAGGGGGCAGGCCAGGCCCCGGCTGGCCTTCTGCGTCAGGCGAAGCACGCCTGGCGCGCACCTGATGCTCTCCGGACGCTGCTGTCGTTGTGGAGCAGAAACTGTCGCTGCCCAACCTGGGACTCTGGCAAGCCAGATCCGCAGCAGGTCCTGCACTCGCCGGAACACCAGACAAGGGCGCGGCGGCACGGCAAAAGAGAGGCTCTTGTATTAGCGGAAGCCCCGTTTTGCCGGTTGCAAGGCACCGGGGACGGCCGGCACTTCTTCTGCCAATGGGATGGGGCCCAGAACCTGGTGGCATAGACAGGTTGGTGCTCCCCCGATGCCAACCAACAAAGGTGTTTTTTCCGGAGTGGCGGCGTAAGTGCTGTCTCAGCCTGGCTGGTGCAACAAACGCACGTCCACAGCCCTCATGGGGACAGACAAAAGGTTTTTCTCCGCAATGGTGGGCCAGGTGCTGTTTCAGGCTGGCTAATTGTGCACCCGCATAGTTACAGCCTTCGCAGGGACAGAAAAAGGGTTTTTCTCCAGAGTGAACACGCAGGTGTACTTTCAGATTGCTTGATTGTCCGAATGCGCTCCCACAGCCCTCATAGGGACAGATAAAAGGTCTTTTCCCGGAATGTGTATCCAGGTGTTTTTTGAGATAGCCCTGTCGTGCGAACAGACGTCCGCAACCTTCAACGGGGCAAATAAAGGGGTTTTCTTCTGAATGAACCTGCAGGTGTGTTCTCAGATGAATGGATTGTGTGAACGAACGTCCACAGCCTTCCCGGGGACAAACAAAAGGTCTTTCCCTCGTGTGGACGCGCAAGTGTCTTTCCAGGTCGCTCAATCCTGGGCACAAAAACCCACAGCCTGCGTGGGGACAGACAACAGGCCCTGCTCCGGTGCGCCGACGCTGGTGCCGTACCAGGTGGACTGCTTGCCCGGACGCGCGCCCACAGCCTTCCCGGTAACAGACACAATTTTTTTCCCCGGTGCCAGTGTGCGTGCACCGCCGTGCCATGCGGCCCCTTGTGCCACCGGATCCTTTTTTACAGCCCCCGCGCACGACAGCACCAGCTGTTGGAGCGACCCGGACAGGACGCCGGACGGCCTGTGGCGTTTGCGCAGGACACAGGGAACCGGCTTGCTCTGCCGGCGCGAGAGAGAGTCCCCGTTTACCGGGATGAGTCAGCACAGGAAGCATGGGCATCGAGAACCTGAACGATCAACACGCAGACTTGGACCACAAGTCGTACTCTTGTGTGACGCCCGACCGCTGACCAGCCTGTCAGGCTGTCCTGGCACGCGACCATGAATGAGGTCAAGCCAAAGTCCAGCTCAGGGCGCTGAGCGCGAGCTGTACGTATCCACTGGAGCAAGCAACCTTCGCCAGAACATCTTGTCATCGTCTGTAAGAGCCAGGGGCACTGCATCCGTGTCAACCGCGTCCGTACTGTCCGGCAAGTACAGCGGCCAGGAAAAAGTCTCATCGACAATCTCTGCCAGCCAGTGGAACCGCTCAGAATGCTGTGCAGGCACCGGTGGCCGCCCCGCACGCGCTGCGGCTTGTGACAGAGGCCAAGGGGACATGCCAAGCCCTGCGAATACACTTTCTGCCTTGTCAGACACGCTTTTCCCGCCTGACGACTGCGGCACCGCGGACGCCACTGTCATTGTGGCGCGGCTGCTGGCGCCTGCGCTGTCTCTCGGACAGGACCGCTGCCCACAGGAGACTCCCCATTGCACAGACATATCTGTGTATGCTTCCCGCAAACCGGAAAGGGAGTCTTTGTGGGTGTGCACGCGCCCGTGTTGTCTCAAGCGCGCTAATCGTCCTGGCACGCGCCCCTCGCCTTCACGGGGACCGACAAACAGTTTTTCGCCGCTGTGGTGACGCAAGTGCCTTTTCAGGTTGGCAGCTTGTGTGGATGCATATCCACAGCCTTCGTAGCAACAGACAAAGGGTTTTTCGCCTGTGTGAATGCGCAGGTGCTCTGTCAGACTGGTTGATACAGCGAACGCTTGCTCACAGCTTTCCCAGGGACAGACAAAGGGTTTTTCTCCTGAATGGACACGCAGGTGCCTTCCCAGGTTGCCTGATTGTGTGGACGCATACCCACAGCCTTCGTAGAAACAGACAAAGAGTTTTTCTCGCGAGTGAACGCGCAAGTGTCTTGCCAGATTGGCTGATGAAGAAGACCTGTGTCCACAGCCTTCCCAAGGACAGGCAACGGCTTTTTCTCCTGAATGCAACCATGCGTGTCTTGTCAGGTTTTGGGATTGTGCACACCAATAGCTACAGCCTTCCCAGGGACAGACAAAAGGTTTTGCTCGCGAGTGGACGCACAAGTGTCTTGTCAGGTTGCTGTGTTGTGGAAACGAATAACCACAGCCTTCATGCGGACACACAAAGGGTTTTTCTCCTGAATGGACACGCAGATGCCTTCCAAGGTTGCCTGATTGTGTGGACGCATATCCACAGCCTTCGTAGAAACAGACAAAGGGTTTTTCTTGCGAGTGGACGCGCAAGTGTTGCTTAAGGTCACCTGGTCGTGCGCACGAATACCCACAATCGCCATAGGAACAGAACAGAGTTTTTGTTCCCGTGCGGGTGCGCTGCTGAGCCATCCGGCCGCGCTTGTCGCCGGACGTTTTTTTACCGCTCTCTGGCAAGGCCACACGCCTTGCTGCTTTTCTCTTGCTCGGGAGGCAGGGGGGACTGGCCGCCTTTGCTGGAACGCACAGCGGTCTTCGTTTTCGGGGGTGAGTTGTCACAGCAAGCATGGCTTCCAAAATCCTGAGCGATCAAGTGGGGGGCTGGACAACACAGTTTCAACCTTGTGTGACGCCCGGTAACTGACAAGCCTGCCACGCTGTCCAGGCAGGGTACCTGAAACAGGGCCAGTCAGCCGAAGTCCCACGCAAGACGCTCACTGCACGATCTGAGTATCCGCTGAAGAAACCAACGCCTGCCAGAAAGCCTTTTCATCCTCGGCGAGAGCCGGGGGCGCGTCATCCGGGTCAAGCGCGCCTGTACTCTCCAGCCCGCCAGGCAGCAAGGGTGAAATCTCATCGATGCCCCCTGCAAACCAGTCGACCTCGTCAAAATCCTTCAGGGGCCCAGGCTGCAGCCCCGCGCACTCCACGTCTTGCCGCCAGGGTGAAGCGGGCCGGTCATGCGCCAGCTGTTGTTCCTCGTCAGGCATGGCGTTGCCTGGCAGCTGATGCGTTCCGGACGCTGCTGCCACCGGAACGCCGGGACTGGTCCCGGCTGCACTGGAAGAGACAGACGAAGGGGAAGAGACCGACGAGGGGGAAGAGACAGACGAGGGGGAAGAGACAGACGAGGGGGAAGAGACAGACGAGGGGGAAGAGACAGACGAGGGGCCTCTTTCTCCAGACAACCGGGAGCCTGACGACCTGTGTCTTGTGGTCAGCCCTGTACCGGCTTCAAAACGGCGGGACCAGTCCGCGCTACTCCTGCCAGTGGGATGGTGCCCACAGTCTGATAACACAGATATCCTTGTTCCCCGCTCCCGCCAGCGGACAAAGGAGGTTGCAGCAGTGTGGGCACGCCGGTGGCGCGCCAGAGTGCCGGCTTGTGTGAATAAACGTCCACAGCCCTGCCAGGAGCAGGCAAAGGACTTTGCTCCTCCTGAATGGGTGCGCCGGTGCTTTTTCAGGTCGCTTGATTGTGTGCACGCATATCCACAGCCTTCCCAGGTACAGACAAAGGGTCTTTCTCTGGTGTGAGTGCGCTTGTGCTGTATCAAGTTGCTTGATTGTGTACTCGCATAGCCACAGCCTTCCCAGGGACAGACAAAGGGTCTTGTTCCTGAGTGAATGAGCAAGTGCTTTTTCAGGTCGCACGATTGAAAGCACGAATACCCACAGCCATCGTGGGGGCAGGCAAGGGATTTGTCTGCGCAGTGGCGACGCAAGTGTTTTTTCAGACTGGTGGCTTCTGCGAACCTGTGCCCACAGCCATTATGGGAACAAACGAAGGGTTTTCCTCCGGTGTGGCAAAGCTTGTGCCTTTTCAGGCTGGCTGATTCTGTAAACGCGCGTTCACAGCCTTCGTACGGACAGACAAAGGGCTTTGCCCCTGGGCAGGGGTGCTTGTGTTTTTCCAGACTGGCTGATTCTGTGAACGCGCACCTACAGATTTCATGCAGAAAGACACAGTGGTTTTCTCCTGCATGGCGGGACAAGTGCTTTTTTATGTTGCCTGATTGTGTGCTCGAATATCCACAGCCTTCCCAGGGACAGGCAAAGGGTTTTTCTCCGGTATGGATGCGGATGTGCCTTTTCAGGCTGCCTGATTGTGCGCACGCATAGCCACAGTCTTCCCAGGGACAGACAAAAGGTTTTTCTCCTTTCCCGGTGCGGCAGCGCAGGCGTGCCGCCCGGCCGCTTTTGTCGCCTGATCTTTGTTCACAACCCTCACGCAAGGCCACACAAGGCTTTGAACTGACCGGGACAGGAAACCGGGCAGTTTTCCTCTTTTGCCAGAGACGCAGCCGACTGACACCCTCTGCTGGCGCGAGATAAGGTCCCCGTTTGCCGGGGTGAGTTGTCACAGGAAACATGGCCACCAACAACCTGAACGCTCAGACGGTAGCTTGGACAACAGTTCCCCCTTGTGTGACACCCGGGAACTGACAGGTCTGTCACGCTGTCCTGGCTCAGGGCTGTCCTGGCTCAGGGCTGTCCTGGCTCAGGGCTGTCCTGGCTCAGGGCTGTCCTGGCTCAGGGCCTGACGGCCGAAGTCCCACGCAAGACGCTGACCTGGTGCGCGGCAAGCCTCGTCCTTCAGGCGGGGAGGATGTCAATGCGAGGTTTGCCTATTCGCTGGAGACAGCAACGCCTGCCAGAACGCCTTGTCATCATTGGTGAGAGCCAATGGAGCAAGGCCCAGGTCAGACGCGTCTGTGTCCGACACCGGGTGCCACGACCTGGGGAAGCACTCATCGGCAAGCCATTTTAACCAGTCGGGGATGAAAACGTGCGTTGTGGACACCAATGCTCGCCCACCGGCAGTGTGTAACAGCGGCACAGGGGACAGTTCCAGCCTGGGCGCGTGCTGCTCTGCCTCGCCTGGCGGCTGGTGTCCTGTCGTCATCAGAGGCGGCCGATCAACATCAGCGTAGCGGGAAGCTGGTGCACTGTCCTTCTGCGTGAGCTTGCGCCCGTGGAGAAGGCGTGATGGCGCAGCGGTTTTGGCAGCAAGGCCCCTGCGCACAACGCCCAGGCACTTTTGCCGGGTGTGGGCACGCAAATGTGCTTTCAGATGTCCTGCTTGTCTGAACGCATGCCCACAGCGTTCACTGGGACAGACAAAAGGTCTTTCGCCAGTATGAATACGCAGGTGTGTTGTCAGATTGACCAATTGTGCGCATGCATAGCCACAGCCTTCGAAAGTACAGACAAAGGGTTTGTATCCTCTATGGGCACGCTGGTGTCTTTTCAGCTCGGTTGATCGTCTGAACGAGCGTGCACAGCCTTCATACAAACAGTCAAAAGATTTTTTGCAGCGGTGGGAGTCCCGATGTTTTGTCAGCTGTTGTCTGGTTCTGAATACCTGCCCACAGCCTTGCCAGGAACAGACAAAAGGTTTTGCATCGCTGTGAGTACGCCAGTGCTGTTTCAGATTGCCGGAGCGTACGGAAGCGTATCCACAACCTTCATGCAAACAGACGAAGGGCTTTTTTCCGGTATGGACCCGCCCGTGTTTTTTCAGATTCCCCAATAGTAAAGATGAGTAATGACAGCCCTCTTGCGGACAGGCGAAACCTTGCGCGCGGATCGACACCGAACGCCGGGACTGTTGTCTGGCGTGCGGGAGGCGGCGACGACCGCCAGCCTGTACTGACACGAGAGACGGTTCCGACCTCCCGTGTGAATGTGCATCAAAAAGAGTGTCCATCGGAAACCTGAAAGATCAACTGCATCACCTGCGACGCTTTGACAAGAGGTCGCATTGTTTGTGACGCCCCGTAACAGACAAGTGCGTCAGGCATACTGTTACGCCGCAAGGCGCCGGATGCGCCTGACAGCGCTCAGCTCACCAGGACGCAGCCTGGCCGGTTTCACTGGCAGCCGGAGACATCAACGTCTGCCAGAACGCCTGGTCATCATTGGAAAGCGGTAATGGAACCACCTCCGCGTCAGACGCGTCTGTACCCTGCGCGCGCTGCAAGGGCCAGGTCAGATACGCATCGGCAAGGGCTCTTAACCAGTCGGGGATAAAAACCTGCGTTGTGGATGCCGGTTGCACCCAGCCCCCACACTGGCCGGTGTGCGACAGTGGCTCGAAAAACATGTCCTGCCGTTGCGATCGCAGCGCGCCCGCCTCTGGTGGCATGCAGCTTCCGGCGGAAAACAGATCCTCTCCGGACAAAGCAGCCGTGGCGGGCCATGACTTGTCACCGGCGCGCCAGATGCGTCGGCGGTCCCGTACCGCCTGTTCTGCGCCCGTCTGAACGCCGGGACAAACCACAGCGGTAATGGGAGGAAGGTACGAGGATATCGCGACCATGGGCAAGCCTGGCACTGGCAGCCTGGGTCCTCTTGTCGTCAGCGGCGGCTGGCCGCCTGCAACACAGTCAGAACCCGGTGCACTGTCGCTCGGCGCGGGCTGGCGCCCAGGGGGAAGGCTTGCTTGCACAGTCCTTGTTGTAGACCTCGCCCGCCAACCGGGCCGGGATTTTTTTCGCGCATGGGCGGACACCTGTCTTGTCTGCTTTTTTTGTTGTCTGAACACATGTCCACAACCTTCGTGTGGATAGACAAAGGCGGTTTTTGCCCTGTGCAGACGCCTGTGTTTTGCCCGGTCACCGGAACGTGCAAACGAACGGTCACAACCCTCATGTGAACAGGCGAAGGGCTTTTCTCCGGTGTGGATACGTCTGTGTTTTGTCAGGTCGCTGGGACATGCAAACGAACGGTCACAATCCTCATGTGAACAGATGAAGGGTTTTTCCCCCGTGTGGGTACGTCTGTGTCTTGCCAACTCGCTGGCATAGCCAAACGAACGTCCACAGCCTTCCCGGAAACAGACGTAAGGCCTCACTTTGGTGTGCGTGCGCAGATGCGATGTCAGGTGACATTGTCGTCCAAAAACCTTGCCGCAGCCTTCGTACGGGCAGGCAAAGGGTTTCTCTCCCGTGTGGATATGGCTGTGTCGTGCCAGAGCGCCTGATTGTTTGAACGCGCGTCCACAACTGTCATGGGAACAGACAAAGGGCCTGTCTCCGCTGTGGCTACGCTGGTGTTTTGTCAGGCCGCTGCGATCTGCAAACGCGCGTCCACAACTGTCATGGGAGCAGACAAAGGGCCTGTCTCCGGTGTGGCTACGCCGATGCAGCCTCAACTGGCCTGATCCCGTGCACGAAAGTCCACAACCTTCACAGGGGCAGACGCAAGATCTCCGGTTGTTGGCGTACCTGTGCCGTACCAGCTGACCTGATCGCCCGGAAGCCTTTGTGCAGCACTCAGACAGAGAGGGAAAGAACGTCTCTGCGGTCTGGGTACGAGGCTGTATCATCAAGCCACTCTGTTTTGAGTCATTGTCTACAGTTCTCTCATAGACAGGCCAGACCTTTCGATGCGACCACAGCTGCGAACAGGGCTGGCCTCTTTATGTGCGCCCTGTGCGCGCGGCCCGGACGACCGGTGTCCTGCACTGGCACAAGGGAGACTTCCCGTTCTTTACCTGGATTGACAACAAGGAAAGTGTTCATGGGAAGTCAGGATGCTGCTTGGACAACAGTTGCGCGCCCGGGTGCGGCCCGGCAACGGACAAACCTGTCAGCCATGCCCTTGCCTCCCGGAACGCCGCGCAAGCGTGCACGGCGTCCGCAGCCAGAATCCGATGTCAGGTTTGCGTATCGACGGGAGACAGCAACGCCTGCCAGAAAGCCTTGTCATCATCGGTGAGAGCCCAGGCAGCGGTCTCCGGAGCAAAGGCCGCAGCGCCCTGCGCTGGCCACACCGGCCAGAAAAGACTCTCATCGACCGGCCATAACCCGTCAGGCGTACCAGGATCCCCGGCAGGCATTGCCGGTCCCCCGAACGGCGCGGCTTGTGACAGAGATGAAAGGGACAGCCCAGGCCCTGGTGACAGCTTTTCTCCCCCATCTGACATGAGCTTCACACCGCAGAGCTGATGCTCATGCAGGCCGTCACCTGATGACACAATCCTCCTGGTGTGATCCTGCTGCCTGCTGAAAAAAGGAAGTGAGCCGCTGCACACACGGCCATGTCGTTTCAGGGCGTTTGCTTGTCTGAACGCCCGTCCACAGCCCTCCCGGGGGCAGGCAAAAGGTCTTTTCCCGGTGTGGACATGCAAGTGTTTTCGCAGATTGCACGATTGTATGGATGCGTATCCACAGCCTTTCCATGGACAGACATGGCTTTTTTCTCCTGAATGGCAATAGCTGTGTCTTATCAAGGCGTTGGATTGTGCAAACGAACGTTCACAGCCTTCATGTGTGCAAGCATAGGGCTTTTCTCCTGAGTGGACACGCGTGTGCCTTTTCAAACCCTTTGCTTGTGCGAACGCGCGTCTGCAGCCTTCCTGTGTGCAGACAAAAGGCTTTTTCCCTGAGTGGATACGCCTGTGTCTTGTCAGCTCGGCCAAGCATCCGAACGAACGTCCACAGCCGTCATGTATGCAAACATAGGGCTTCTCTTCTGAGTGGACACGCTTGTGTCTTGTCAAACCGTCTGCTCGTGCAAACACACGCCCACAACCGGCATAGGGACAGACGTAATCTTTTTTCCTCGCGTGGCTGCACAGGTGTCTTCTCAGGGCACCTGAGGTGACGAACCCTTTTTCACAGCATCGATACGCACAGCGAAAGGTTTTTTCCAGGGAGTGGAAGCGGCGATGCTGTCCCAGGTGATCTGATCGTCCAAAAACCTTGCCGCAACCCTCATACAGGCAGGCAAAGGGCCTGGCCTGGGTGTGGGTACGAAGGTGTACCATCAGGGTATGTTGGCTGCTGAGCCTTTTTCTGCAGCTCTCGTGCGGACAGGCGACACCCCGTGCGACTCCAGCAGCCGTGCGCCGGGCGGTCCCTTTGGTGCGCGCGGGCAGCCGAGGCACCGCAGCCCTTGCGGGAGCACGCACAAGTGCCTGTTGTCGGCGTGGTTTTGCAGCGCCGGGAGTGTCCATGGGAAACCTGAGTGATCGGCAGGAAAGCTTGGACACCGAAAACTCTTGAGTGCTGCGCGGCAACTGGCACAGCTGTCAGCAACATTGCCGCACCCGCCGGACTTTCGCCCGGCAGCCAGCGCCGCGCTGCGCACCGGTCATCGGGCTTCCCGGCCCACTGACACTATCAACTCCTGCCAGAAAGCCATGTCATCATCATCCAGCGATGGTGTCTTGTCTCCCAGGTCAGGCACCAGGTCCCGATCCGCTGACGGCCCCGGCAAGAGAAGGCACTCCGCGGCGAGCGAGCTGAGCCAGCCGGGGATAACCGTACTCATGGCAGACATCTGTTGCCCCCAGCCGAAGGGGGCGGCTGGTGACAGACGTGCACCAGGTGACCTGCCCCCTTGCTGTCCGGCCCTGTCAGCTGGTGCGTCACGCCCGTCGGGGAGAGGCGTCTCTATGTCGTCGGCACCAGCGCGCGGGAAACGGCGTGAGCTGTCGCCGGACCGGTGTCCGGGCGCGGCTCCTGCTTGCACAGGCAGCTGCATACGGCCATTGCCTGCCAAGACCTGCCGATTGTGCCCGCCGCAGCTCTTCAAATGGCGCGTCAGGGAGGCTGATCGTGCAAACACACGTCCACAGCCGTCACGCGGACACAGGTGGTTTTTTTTTCCCGAGTGAATACGCAGGTGCCTTTTCAGGTCGCCCGACTGTGTGAATGAACCTGTACAGCCATCATGGTGACAGACAAAGGACTTTGCTCTTGCATGGATGCGCAAATGTCGTATCAGATTGCCGTGACGTACGAACTTGGTCCCACAATTTTCATAGCAACAGACAAAGGGTTTTTCTCCGGTGTGGACGCGTAAGTGCTGCGTCAGAGCCGTTGATCGTGTGAACGAATGGCCACAGATTTCATGTGGACAGGTAAATGGTTTTTCTCCTGAGTGGGCGCGCACGTGTCTTTTCAGATCGCCTGAATGTCTGAACAGGCGTCTACAGGCTTCATAGGAGCAGGCAAAGGATTTGCGCCCGGTGTGGATGCCCAGGTGTCTTGTCAGGTTATTCGATTGTGCGAACCACTTGCCGCAATTTTCGTATGGACAGGCAAAGGGTTTTTCTCTCGAGTGCACCCGGAAATGGATTGTCAATATGCTTGATTGTGTGAACCTGCGTCTGCAGCCTTCGTGTGGACAGACAAGGATTTTTTTTGCGGCGTGACTGAGCTTGTGCAATTGCAGACTTCTTCTGTACGCGAACGCACGTCCACAGCCGTCATATGAGCAAACAAAGTCTGTTGTCCTGATGTGAATGCGCCGGTGCTCTGTCAGGCTGTATTTGTGCATGAACCAATGTCCACAGCCTTCATATGAGCAGACAAACAGTCTCCCGCCCGGATGGACGCGAAAGTGTTTTTTCAGAGCGCGTAATCGTGCAAACCCTTGTCCACAGCCTTGCCAGGGACAGATCAAAGTCGCCTCGCGGGAATGAGTGCCCAGGTGTTTTTGCAGATTTCCTGATAGTGCGCACGCATATCCGCAGCCTTCGTATGGGCAGACAAAGGGTTTTTCTCCGGTGTGAGCAGCACGCACATGGCTTCTTAGTACGTGGATTTGTGTGAACGAACGTCCACAGTCTTGATGTGAGCAGACAAAGGGTTTTTCGCCTGAGTGGATGCGCCAGTGTATCACCAGGTTGCCTGCATGACTGAACGCGCGCCCGCAGCCTTCATGCGGGCAAATAAAGTCTTTTCGTCCCAGGTGAATGAGCGCGTGCACTCTCAGTTTTGCCTGGTGCGTGAATACACGTCCACAGCCTTCATGTAAACAGACAGCAAGTTTTTCCCCGGTGTGGCGGCGCATATGCGCACTCAGGTTGTATCTTTGGGTGAACGAACGTCCGCAGCCTTCCCGTGGGCAGACAAAGGGTTTCGCAGCTGCGTGGACACGCCAGTGCCCTACCAGTTGTCCCGGCCGCGTGAATATACGTCCACAGCCATCACCCGGACAGACAAAGAGCTTTGCTCCGGTGTGAGTGCGCAGGTATTGCATCATGACACCTTTTTCCAGAGCCATTGCTCCCGGCTATCTCGCACGCCTGCGAAACTTCTCAAGCGGACAGACGGAGGCAGGATCCCAGGCCAGACTTGCTGTGTACGGGCCGGCAGGCCGCTGGCAGCCGCTGTTGACGCAGGGACAAACACCGGTTTTCCCGGCGCACTTGTCCCGGCGCACTTGTCACAGGAAGTCTGCCCATTGGCCGCCTGAATGATCAAGGGTAGCGCTTGGACAAATGTGCGGTGCTGCATAACGCCCGGCAGTTGACAGTCCTGTCAGCCTTGCTGTAACAGGAAAATTTTCCCCTGTTCCCCTGTTCCTCCCTACATAGCGCAACCAACCGCAAATTTAAGTAAAATACCTGTGGCCTGCAGAGAGTCGCTTGTGTACAATGCCGCCAGCTTAAAAGTGTGTTTTGAAGTTTATGCAAAGATTTTATGCGTCGGGTGTCATAGCTCGTCCTGTTCTTCATAAATAATAGCGTCTCTTTTTGCTCAACCGTCTTGCTCGCAAGGCACTGTTATTTTAGATAGATAAAGGACGACAAATGTCTTCTACCGGCATAGTTAAGTGGTTTAACGACGACAAAGGTTTTGGCTTCATCGCTCAGGACAACGGTGGTCCTGACGTGTTTGCCCACTTCCGTCAGATCCAGAGCGCCAACGCTAACGATAATAGCTTCCGTTCCCTTGCGGAAGGGCAGCAAGTTCGCTTCGATGTGACCCAGGGCCAGAAAGGTCTTCAGGCTGAAAATATCGAAGTGGTCTAAGACGACAGTCTTTCGTCATTTTTTCACCTCCCGATGACTAAAAGGAGGTGAGCAAAAAGGCAGCTCCTTCGGGGGCTGCCTTTTTTGTTGGATGGCTAACCGCATCTTTTTCTCCAGGCAGAATCTGCAGCCGGGCTACCGTACATCTATGCCCATCCACCGGCAAATGACGAACACATGCCCCACTCACGGCAGCTATGCACCTGATATATCCCTCCTGTAGCCCCATCCTGCATACCGGTTCGTAATCGTCCGGGACCGGACACCTGATCAACAGAGGCGACAACTATCCTGACACTGCGAGGTAGAGCTGACGCCACCTGATAAAGGTATTTTTAATACCAGGAAAAATAGTCCAGAGTGGCATTCGACCCTGCGCCAAGCGGCGTTGGTGCTGTTCTTTTCGTTCATGCACTTGTAACAGGAAACATGGACACCAAAGATTCGTGCAATCATAAAGCGTCTCCTGGACAACAGTTGCACTTCTCTATGGCGGACCACAGCTGACAAGGCTGCTGCCTGGCGCAGGACTATGACCTGCGCCAGCCAGCGAAAATCGACTCAAGGTACTGACCATCTGGTTTTCGTTCCTGCTGGAGAAATCAGCTCACGCCAGAATGCCTTGTCATCATCAGCAAGAGACAATGCCAGAGCATCATGGCCAGACGCATCTGTACCCTGCGATGACGGTGACGGTGAAGGTGACGACCAGAGAAAACACTCGTCGGCAAGCGATCTTAACCAGCCGGGAATCACCTCTTTCACCTCTTTCACCTCTTTCACCTCTTTCATAAAGGACATCTGTTGTAGTGCCCCGGACGATCCAGCTGGTGGCAGAAGCGAAGCGGGCTGCCCCGCTCTGAGCCATTGCTGTCGTTGCCTGTCTGGATACAGGGCGCTCCCGTCGCAAGGATGCGCGGCGCAAGACACCGCTGTTGTGGGCCAGGAGCCCTTGTTGCCAACACCGGCACGCTGGTGATCCAGACCCGGTGACAGGCCCGGGTCCACCGGGACGGTGGGAACCGCCACAGCCTGGCACAAGGGTCGCGCAGATTCCTGTGCCACAGGCAAGCTGGCGCATGACCGCCTGTGTGCTCTTGCCAGCGGCTGCGGGCCGGTTTCAAGGCGCTGGAAACAGCGTCCGTTTTCCGCAGAGGTGCGAAGGTATCCATGGGGTTTGCCGCCTGTCCCGGACAGCCCGGTGTTGCCCCCCCGCACAGCCACAAGAGGCGGTTTTGTCATCCGGGCGAGCAAGTGCCTTGTCCGGGCGCCTGATTCTGCGCATGCATGGCCAGCCCCTTCATTCACAAACAAGGGGGGGGTGTCTCTGGTGTGGATCTCCTGGTGTCTTTTCAGGGAGTTTGATTGCGTGAACGAACGTCCACAGCCTTCGTGCAGGCAGACAAAAGGGGCTTGTCTGGTGTGGACGCGCAGGTGTCTGGCCCGACTGCTTGCGTCCGCAAACAGGCGTCCACAGCCCTCATGCCGACAGGCAAAGGGTTTTTCTCCCGTGTGGGTCCGCCTGTGTCTTTTCAGGTCATCCATCTGTGAAAACGCACGTCCACAGCCTGCCTGTGAACAGACAAAAGGTTTTTTGGCGGAATGTACATGTAAATGTCTTGCCAGACGGCTTGATGCGGCGAACGAACATCCACAACCGTCCCAGGGACAAATGAAGGTTTTTTCTTCTACATGAACAACTTGGTGTCTTTTAAAATTGCCGACAGACGCGAACGAACGCCCACAGCCTTCATGTACACAGATATAGGGCTTTTCTTTGCTGTGAATGCGCAGATGCACCTCCAGGCTGCTTTTGAACACAAATCTTTTCTCACAGTTCTCGTACAGGCAGACCCATGATTTTTCTCTGGTGTGGCTGCGCCGGTGTGCTGTCAGCTTGCTGGCTTGTGTAAATACTTTTGCGCAGCCTTCATAAAGGCAGACAAGGGACTCCTCTTGCGTGTACGAGCTCCGCCCTGCTGCCGGGACGCCTGGTTTCCTTACAGCAGGCGCCGTGTCCCCTTGCGCACAGATGGGAACAGGGCACCAGTCGGGTGCTCTGGCCGGCGGAAGGCGGCGGCAACTGAAAGTCTCAGCCCTTGGCGAGCAAAGGTTCGTTTTTCTTTGAGGTGTTATAACAGGAAACATAGGTATCAAAAACGCGTGCAATCAACAGGATCTGTTGGCAACAATTACAGCATTGTGTGGCACGCGGTAACTGACCAGCCTGTCAGTTACGCTGTTCAGCTCCAGGGTGTGGGACCGAGCCCGTTGACATGCTCCCCGCCCTGAAGGACGGGGCTTGCCGCGCACTGGGTCTGCTACGCCGTTGCGCTGCTGCGCTCTGGACTGCGTCCGGCCATCAATATCCGGATCCGGCTCAAGGTTCTGACCGCCTGGTTTTGCTGGTCGCTGACGTTGTGCTGGCCGCTGAAGAAAGTAACTGCTGCCAGAAGGTCTTGTCGTCATCAGGTCGCTGCAATGAATCGGAGCTCTGGCCAGCCGCCTCTACACTGTGCGCCAGCGGCAACTGTCTGGAGAGGTAAACATCGGCGTTCCAGCCCAGCCAGTCGGCCCGGAGGGACCCTGCTGCGTACGTCGGTGGCAAGGCGACCTGTGACAGAGCACAAGAGTGCCCCATCAAGCTCTGCGAGCACGGCTGCGCCCGGTCTGATGGCCTGGAGCGCCCCGCATCAAGGTGCTGACGCACGCCAGACGCTGCTGTCGTTGCCGGGCCGGCACTGGCAACACTGCGGCTGTGGCGCTTCCGGGTCCCCTCCCGCTCCAGACCTGCCAGGACACCGGCACGGATCGCCGTCAGACAAGAAAAATAATGCGGTGTCATGACCGACACCATGCCGCCTTCATTGCGACAGACATCGGTTTTTTTTCTTGATATTTTTTTACTTGAATGCGTGCACAAGTGCCTGGCCAGATCGCTCGCTTGTACGAACGATTTTCTACAGTCTTCATACCGACAGACAAAAGGTCTTGTTCCCGTGTGGAAGCGCAAGTGTCTCGTCCGGCTGCCGGCTTCTGCGTAGGCGCGTCCACAGCCTTCCCAGGGACACATATAGGGTCTTACTCCAGAGTGAACGCGCCCGTGTCTCGTCAGGCTGTTTACTCGTGTAAATGCTTGTCTGCAGCCTTCCCAGAGACAGACAAAGGGTCTTTCTTGTGAGTGGATGCGCAAGTGCTGTGCCAGATTTCCTGATGCTGCAAACGCGCGTCTACAGCCTTCATGCGGACAGATACAGTTTTTTTCTCCGGTGTGGATCCGCACATGCCTTTTCAGGCTGTCAGATTGCGAGAACGCGCATCCACAGCCGTCCCAGGAACAGACAAAACGTCTTTCGCCGGTATGGGAGCACAAATGCCTTGTCAGGTTGCCCGATTGCACGAACGAAGATTCACAGCCGTCCCAGGGACAGACAAAGCGCCTGTTGCCGGTATGGGTACGCACAGGCTTTGTCAGGCGGCCGGATCGCATGGATGAATACCTACAGCCTTCGTCGGAGCAGACAAAGCTTTTTCCCCGGCGCGTGGATAGAGAGCGGGTATAAGGGCGCTCTTTTTTCCTCAGCCATGGATCACAGCACGCGTGCGGGCAGGCCGAGCCCTGTAAGCGGGCACAAACCTGCAGCCGGGCGGATCGTCTTGTTTGCGCGGGACCCTGGCAACCGGCAGCCGCGACAGCCACAAGCCAGGGTTTGCGTTTTCTGTCTGTCTGTGTAAAAGGCTCCCTGTACACCGGATGCCGCAGTGATGAACAGCGAAGCCTGGACACAGTCGCTCCTTATGTAATACCAACATTGATATAGCGGCAACCGTTGACAGACCTGTCAGCTCGGCAGCTCAGTCGCATGCTGCGGATCAAGCCCCGCTGCCCGGGTCACCGTCCGGACAGATGCCAGCCATCAGGGGTCACTGTCGGCCGGGGAGATCAGCGCCTGCCAGAAGCTCTGTTCATCATCAGACAGAGGCAATGGACAAACCTCCTGGTCAGACACCGCTGCCGCCTGCGATGGCAGCTTGGGCCCGGCCCCGGGGGAGCCTGCATCGCAACACCATGCCAGCCAGTCGAACATAGAGGTCTGCGTTGGCGACATGGCCTCTGTTGCCGCCAACGGTTGCCCCCAGGCCCTGCGGCTGGTGACAGGGACGAGCGGCGACAGCTCAGCTGCGGTGCGTCTTGTCCCACCCTGGCAGATAGCAGACTGCTCAGGTCGCGGGGCTGATCTACTCTCAGCGTCGCTGTCGCTGCAGGACAAGAGCCATCGCCGGGACAGGCCGCCGCCGGGATGGGAGCAGGACGCTGTATTTTTGATGACAGCCGTGTGCCTGCTCCGCTGCCTGGGTAACCGCGTGCGCTGTTTGCCTGCGCAGACGGGATCCCCAACAGGGCCCTGGATTGCCTGGACAAGGTTGGTGCCGCCCTGCCGCAAACACTCCGGGGACTTTGTCGTGGTGTGGATACACAACAAGTGCCTTCTCAGGTCGTGAGATCGCGAGAACAAGCGTCCACAGCTGCGGCAGGCGAAGCCTTGTTCTTTGCCATGAACAGCACGCCAATGTTGATTCCGATTGCCAGTTTCCGCGAACGCGCGTCCACAGCCTTCATGGGGACAGACAAAGGGCTTTTCTCCTGAATGGAGGCCCAGGTGTCTTGCCAGACTCCATGAACGCAAGAACACACCTGCGTAGCCTTCATGGGGGCACTCAAAGGGTCTTTGCCTTGTGTGGGAAAAACGCATGTGGCGTTGCAGAGATTGTTTTTGTGCGAACGCAGACACGCAGCCTTCATGCGGGCAGACCAGGGATGTTCGTGAGTGGATACGCAAATGCCTTGTCAGGGAGCCGGCCTGTACGAACGAATATTTACAGCCTTCCCAGGAACAGACAAAGGTTTTCTGGTGGGTATGCAAGACACGCACGTGGTACGCCAGAGCGGCGGCTTGTGCGAACAAACGTCCACAGCCCTCATAAAGGCAGACAAAGGACTTCTCTTGCGTGTGCAAGCTCTGCTGTGCTTCCGGGACGCTGGCTTTCCTGACAGCAAACGCCCTGCCCTTGTGCGGGCCGGAAAAACCCCGGGACCGGACGGCGGCAGCAACGCGGACTGGCCTTCTTGTTTCTGTTTTCGCAGGGAAACCATCCCGCTTTTTGCAGGAATTTGTAACAGGATCCATGCCCATCAAGCACCTGAGCGATCGACACCAGGGCTTGGACAACAGTTATGCTCCCGGGTGGCACGCGATGCCTGACAAACCTGTCAAGCCTTCTTGTTCTTGTTGGCGCACGGCTGCTGCCAGCTCTGGCTGGCGCGGAGCAAACACCCCGCTTTCGGTATGAATTGGTAACAGAATCCATGCCCACCAAGCGCCTCAACGATCGACAGTGCTGCTGGGACAACACGGGCTCTTCCTGGTGACACGCACTGGCTGACAGAGCTGTCAGCCAGACTCTTGAGCCACCGGGCCATGGACCGGGGCCTGTGGCGCAACTCAAGGTTCTGATGGCCTGGTGTCACGCGTCGAGGAGATCAACTTCTGCCAGAAGCTGTCGTCGTCATCAGACGACGGGAATAAACCCGTGTCTTCGTCCAGGGCATCGGTGCTGAACGATGGCAGCAACGGCAGGGAGATGCTGTCATCGGCACACCATAGTAACCCGTCGGGCACCAGCAGCTCCGTTGCCATGGTCGGTTGCCCCCACCCGGGCTGGCCAGCTTGTAGCAGCGGTGAAGAGGACCGGCTCAGTCCCGGCCCTGGCTGGTGCGTCCCGCCTGATAACTCACGACTTTCGTCGCACAGCTGATCCAGGCTGAAGGCTGCGGCCAGTGCCGGACAGGGCCGCGCGCCCGGGGCACTGACGCTCCTGGGCACCAGAGCGCTCTCCCGGGCCGGTTCTGCCTGCACGCCGGGACAGGGCGCAGCACCGCCGGGAGAGATGTGTTGTCTTGTTACCGCCAGGCTCCCACCTGCCTCAGCACGCCGGACACAGCGTGCCTCGACCCCCGGAGCCAGGGGCGGTTCGCAGGAGACGTTTGATGACACAGACAGGAGGACACGGCCCTCCCACCACCAGACAAAGGGCTCTGCTTTGGAGTGGATGCGCAAGTGTTGTGTCAAGGTAGTTGATCTTGCGACTGAACGTCTACGGCCTTCATGTGAGCCGACCAGGGGTGTTTCTTTGGCATGAACAGCGCGCCAGTGTTTGTCCCGGTTGCTTGAAGATGCAAACAAACGTCCGCAACCTTCCCGGGAACAGGCAAAGGGTCTTTCTTTGCCATGAACAGCGCGCCAGTGTTTGTTCCGGTTGCTTGAAGCTGCAAACAAACGTCCGCAACCTTCCCAGCAACAGACAAAGGGGCGCTCTCCGGTGTGGCGGCGCTGGTGTTTGGTCAGACTGCGGGCTTCTGCGAATCTGTGCCCACAGCCATTATGGAGACAGACAAAGGGTTTTTCTCCGGTGTGGACACGCAAGTGTCTTTTCAGGTTGGTTGATTCTGCAAACGCGCGTTCACAGCCTTCGTACGGACAGACAAAGGGTTTTACGCCTGAGTGGACACGCCAGTGCTTTCTCAGAGCACCTGATTCGACGGCCATGAATCCACAACCTTCGCTGGGACAGACAAAGGGTTTCTCCCCGGTGTGAACGCGCCAGTGCCTTTGCAGAGCGTATGATCGTTGCGACGCATATCCACAACCTTCCCGGGAACAGACAAAGGGTTTTACTCCCGTGTGGACACGCCAGTGCTTTTTCAGGGAACCTGATTCGGCGGCCATGAATCCACAACCTTCGCTGGGACAGACAAAGGGTTTCTCCCCGGTGTGGACACGCCAGTGCCTTTTCAGAACGTCTGATCGTTGCGACGCATAGCCACAGCCTTCCCGGGAACAGACAAAGGTTTTCTCCCCGGTGTGGACACGCCAGTGCCTTTTCAGAACGTCTGCTCGTTGCGACGCATAGCCACAGCCTTCCCGGGAACAGACAAAGCGTTTTTTGCTCGAGTCAATGCCAGACTGTCCCGTGCGGACGCTCTTTTTTCTGCCCCCTTGTTCAACATCCTCGCGCGGGCCGGCGCGCCCGATGGCACGGACGCAGACAGAACGCCGGGTCGTTGTTTCGGTTTGTGCACAGGGCCGGCTGTTGCCCGCCTCTGCTGGCGCGCGCCAGGGCTCTCGTTTGCTGTCTGAATATGTAACAGAACGCATGGCCATCAGTTCCCTGAGCGATCAACAGTGAGGCTTGGACAAGAATGGCGGCCTTTATGTGGCACCGACGGCTGACAAGCCTGTCAGCCATGCCGTCGGTCCGTAAGGCTATGCACCGGACCCTGTGGCTGAACTCAGTATGCTGATTGCCAGATGTTACCCGTCGTCGAGGAGACCAACTTCTGCCAGAAGCTGTTGTCGTCATCAGACAGCGGGAATAACCCGGTGCCTTCGTGCGGGGCAGCGGTGCTGAACGATGACAGCAACGGCAGGGGGATGCTGTCATCGGCACACCATGTTGGCCAGCAGGGCGTAAGAAGCCCCGATGCCAGGGGCGGTTGTCCCCACCAGGGCAGGTCGGCTTGAGACAGGAATGAAGGGGACAAGCTCAGCCCCGGCCATGGCTGCTGCGTACTGTCTGCGGGCCCGCCGCTCCCGTCGCATAGCTGATCCGGGCTGGAGGCTGCGGCCACAGCAGGACAGGGCCGCTTGCCCGGAGCACTGGTGTTCCTGCGCTCCAGAACGCTCTCCCGGGCCGGTTCTGCCTGAAAGTCGGGACAGATCGCCGCGCCACCGGGAGAGCGGCGCTGTGTTGTGACCGGCAGCCGCCCACCGGCCGCAGCGCGCCGGAAACGGCGTGCCTTTTTTCCAGAGGAAAGCGGCTGTTCACAGGAAACGTCTGGTGGCACAGACAGGCTGGTACCGCCTTGCCGGGAACGGACCTGGGGTTGTGCGCGTGCGTGGACACGCAAGTGCTTGTTCAGAGCATCAGGTTGTGTGAAAAAATGTCCGCAGTCTTTCCAGGAGCAGACAAAAGGTTGTGCTCGTGCGTGGACACGCAAGTGCTTGCCCAGACCACCAGGTTGTGTGAACGAACGTCCACAGTCTTCATATGAGCAGACAAAGCGTTGTCCTGCGGTGTGGAGATACAAGTGCCTTGTCAGAGCGCTGGCTTGTCTGAACGCAGACCCACAGCCCCCCCTGGAGCAGACAAAGGGTCTTTCACCGGTATGGCGGCGCTTGTGCTTTACCAGAGACCTGAGTTCCGTGAACGAAACTCCACAGTCCTCATAAGGACAGACAAAGGGTTTTCCCCCTGAGTGGACGCGCCGGTGCCTGGCCTGCGAATCCGATTGTGCGAACGCACGTCCACAGTCTTCATATGAGCAGACAAAGAGTTTTTCTCCCGTATGGAGATACAAATGCCTTGTCAAGGAGCTGGAATGTGCGAACGCAAATCCACAGCCTTTCCAGCAACAGACGAAGGGTCTTTCCCCGGTGTGCCGGCGTTTGTGCTTTGTCAGGGAACTGCGTTCCGCGAACGCATATCCACAGTCCTCATAGGGACAGACAAAGGGTTTTTCTCCGGTGTGGACACGCCTGTGGGCGGTAAGATGCAGTTGTTGCTTGAATGAGCGCCCACAAGTTCCCCATGAACAGACGAAGGGTCTGTTGTGTGTGTGACTGCGCAAATGCCTTGTCAGGCCAGCGGCGAGCAGGAACGACCCTTGACAGCCTTCACAGGGGCAGACAAAGAGTTTTGCTCCGGTGTCGAGACGCGCGCCCTCCACCAGGGGACTTGTGTCGCTGCGCCATGGTTCACAGCCCGCACGCGCCCTGGTAAAACTCTCTGCCGGGGCGCGCCAGCATCGCTGTTGTCGGTGCGGATGTTTGACAGGATGCATATCCATCAGATGCCTGAACGATAAAACAGTGAGACCTGGACCACAGTTGCGTTTCCTGATGAGGCCCGGCGACAGGTCTGCCAGCCATGCTGTACCTCTGTCTGACCCGGGACCCAGGCCCACTGCCCAGGCCGCGCCACTGTGCTGATGCCCTGAACGCCAGGACCAGCCTTACACTCCTGTCGCCATGCCCAATGGCTGACAGGCCCTGCTGAACTCAAAATGCTGATCGTCCGGTTTCAGTGTCCACCGGGGAAATCAGCGTCTGCAAGAAAGTCTTTTCTTCATCGGTGAGAGGTAATGACGCAACCTCCTGGCCGGGTGCATCTGTACTGCTCAATGGCAGCCAGAACTCGGAGAGATATTCATCAGCGCAGCGTTTTAACCAGTCAGGTATGCCCCCCCCCGGTACGAGCGGCGACTGTCGGCACTCACATCCGGCGGCTTCTGACAGCGGTGCAGGAAGTGGGCTCAGCCGCGCTGGTCGCAGCTGACTCCTGGCTGCTGGAAGAGTGCTGCCAGCCAGGAGCCGCTCCTGTGCTGCGGCTGCGGTCTTGTCACTGGAAACACAGGCAGTCTGGCGCGCTGGAGCCTGGGTCGCCTGAACATCGGGACAGGCCGCCACTGCGATGGAAACAGTCGACGAGGGATACTTTTTTTTGACCGGTAGCTGTTTGCCAGCTTCAGCGCACTGGAAACCCGGCGGTCTTTCCCCACCGGTGCGAGCGTAGACCGGGGGGCTTGATGATGTGGAGCCGTTTGTGCCGTCCTTTGGCACGCGTACAAAGGAGCCTTGTGCGGCGCAGCGGCGCACATGTCGAGTACAGGAACCCGATTGTGCGAACAAACGTCCACAGCCTTCGTAGGGACAGACAAAGTTTTTTCCTCCGGTATGTGTGCGAAGGTGTGCTTGCAGATGGCCTGATTGTTTGAACGCAAGCCCACAGTCTTCACGGGGACAAACAAAGGGTTGCTCTCCGGTATGCAGCCGCCGGTGTGCTGTCAGGTTGCCAGCTTGTGTGAACGCACGTTCACAGCCTTCATAGGCACAGAAAAAGGGTTTTTCTCCCGTATGCACACGCAGGTGTTGTTTCAGGTGGGACGCTTGTGCGAACGCGCGTCCACAGCCGTCATAAAGACAAGCAAAGGGTTTTCCTCCCGTTTTCGCACGCAAGTGCTGTTTCAATTGGGCTGCATGTGCGAACGCACGTCTACAGCCTTTATCAGGACAGATAAAGGACTTTTCTCCTGAGTGAACAGCACGCAAGTGATAGGCCAGGGCACTCGATTGTGTGTACGCATGTCCACAACCTTCATAAGGACAACCAAAAGGTTGCTCTCCGGTGTGGACACGCCAGTGAACTTTCAGAAGGGACACTTGTGCAAACGAATGTCCACAGCCTTCATATGAACACAAATAAGGTCGTCCTTTGGTATGAACGGCACGCAAGTGATATGCCAGGCGGCCTGATTGTATGAACGCACGTCCACAGCTTTCATAGGGACAGATAAAGGGCTTTTCTCCTGAGTGAGCAACACGCACGTGATATGTCACAGCGTGCGATTGTGCGAACGCGCGCTCACAGCCTTCATAGGGACAGGCACAGGGTTTTTCGCCGGTGTGCAGTCGCTGGTGCATTCTCATATCGCCTGCTCTTCTGAACGCACGTCCACAGCCATCATACCGACAGACAAAGGGTTTTTCGCCGGTATGGATGCGAAGGTGCACCTTCAGATCGGCCGATCTTTTGAACCGTTTGTTACACCCTTCGTGCGAGCAGATGCCGCCCCGGGCGCGGACAGGGGCTGACGGCCGGGATTGTCGACTTTGCGTGCAGCGCAGTCGGCTGGCAGCCCCTGCTGGCGTGAGGATCGGTTTCGCCTTTCGGTGGGGCGTTGCAACAGGAAGTCTGTCCATTGGTCGCTTACATGATCATCAGTGCAGCTTGGACAGCAGTGACACGCTGGTGTCCCCCCCGGCAGCCAACCGGGCGGTCAGCTGTGCTATCCAGCCGCAAGGTTCCGGACCCAGGTCCCGTAACGCCAAGGGAGTCAACGCGCTGAACGCTCGTTTCCACTGATTACCTGAGACATCAACGCCTGCCAGAAAGCCTGGTCCTCTTCCGAGAGAAACGATGAGGGCGCCTCCTTGTCAGATGTCTTTGTATCCATCCATGACGCCCAGTCCCCGAAACAATATTCAACGGCGCACCATGCGACCTCGTCGGGCAGAGTGGCCTCCATCACGAACGGCGGCTCTACCCGCCCGGGCTGCACAGCTGGTAACGGCTGAAAAGACCGCAGGCGCGGCTGCCGCGCTCGCTGTTGTTGCCGGTCTGATGGGCTCCGGCCTGGGTCGAAAAGTCCACCGACGCTGGAGGATACTGTCGCTATAGAGCGGGGACTGTCGCTGGAAACACCGGCACTTTGGCGTTCCAGACCGGGCTCCGGACTCAGGCTCGCCAGCGCCTCGGGACCGGCCGTCACTGCGGAGGAAACAGTCGCAGGAGGATGCTCAGTTGTGACCGGCAGCCATTTTTGCGCAGCAGCGCGCTGGAAACCTCGCCATCCTTTCCTGCTGGTGTGAGACTGGCTGGCCGAGAGTTCTGAAGGCTTGGCGCCATTTGTGCAGTCCTTTCGTAATCGCACACAGGAGCCTGCTTTGGTGCAGCGACGCCTATGTCGATCAAGGAAATCTGATTTTGTAAACAAGCGCCCACAGCCCCGGTACGAACAAGCAAATAATTCTCCTGTGGCATGAACAGCACGCAGATGCTGTGCCAGAGAACCTGCTTGTGTAGACGCATGTGCACAACCTTCACGGGGACAGACAAAAGGTTTTTCTCCGGTGTGGACACGCCAGTGAATTTTCAGCGGGGCGGGGTGTGGAAACGAACGTCCGCAGCCTTTATATGAACAGGAAAAACGTCTCTCTTTCCTATGAACAGAACTCAAGTGGTATCTCAGGGAACCTGGTTGTGCAAACGCACGTCCACAGTCTTCATAACGACAGACAAAGGTCTTTCTTCCTGAGTGAACAGCACGCACGTGATATGCCAGGGCACCCGATTGTGAGAACGCGAGCTCACAGCCTTCATGGCGACAGACACAAGGTTTCTCTCCGGTGTGGATACGCCAATGAACCTTCAGAAGGGCCAATTGTGTAAACGAACGTCCACAACCTTCATATGCACAGACAAAAGGTCTTTCTTTGGTATGAGCAGCACGCAAGTGGTATTTCAGGGAGCTTGATTGTGTGAACGCACGTTCGCAGCCTTCATAAGGACAGATAAAGGGCTTTTCCTTCAAGTGAGCAACACGCAGGTGATATGTCAGAGCGTTCGATTGTGGGAACGCGCACTCACAGCCTTGATAGTGACAGATAAAGGGTTTTTCTCCGGTGTGAAGACGCCGGTGCATCTTCAAATCGCCGACTCTTCTGAACGCACGTCCACAGCCTTCATGAGGACATAAAAAGGGTTTTTCTCCGGTATGGATGCGAAGGTGCGTCTTCAGGTCACTTCCCTTTTTGAACCATTTGTTACACCCCTCGTACGAGCAGATGCCACCCCCGACGCGGACAGGGGCAGAGGGGCTGGATTGTCTCCTTTTCGCGCAGCGCAGTCGGTTGGCAGCCTCTGCTGGCGTGAGGAAAGGGTCCGCCTTTGGCTGGGGTCTTGTAGCAGGAAGTCTGTTCATGGGTCGCTCGAATGATCACCAGTGCAGCTTGGACAGCAGTTGTGCTCTTGTGTGGCACCCGGCAGCTGACCGGCCGGTCAGCTGTACCCTCCAACCGCAGGCGAGGGCCTGAATCCTGCAATGACATCCGCAAGCTGCGCGCCTGGCTTCACCATTCACTATTCGTCGGAGAAATCAACGCCTGCCAGAAAGCCCTGTCCTCCTCCGTGCGAAGTGATGCCGGAACATCTTTGTCAGATGCCTGCGTACTGACCCATCTGATCAATGGCAGCCCCTGCCCGAAAAGTTGATCAGCGGCGCCCCCTGTGGACCAGTCAGACATAAAGGCCTCCGTGACGGACGGCGGCTCTGTCCACCCGGCCAGGGCGCCTGGTGAAGGCGGTAAACAGAACAGGTTCAGCCCCGTCGCTCGCTGTTCTGGCCTGTCTGAAGGGGCCGGGCTCCAGTCAAAAGGCTCACTGATGCCGGAGGATACAGACGCTATGGAGCCTGGCTTGTCGCAGGACACACAGGTATTCGAGCCTGCCAGCTCCATCTCCAGGTTCAGGTCCGCCTGAGCGGGACTGGCTGCCACTGCTGTGGAAGAAAGCCAGGGTGTTTCTACCGACAGCGGTCGGACCGCTGCAACGCCTTGCTGACCGCGCCGACGATTCCCGCGAGTGCGGCCATGCCGGTGTCTTGTCTGATGGCCGGACTCTGTGCATGCACGTCCACCGCCTTCATGGATACAGGAAAAAGGTTCTTTTGCGCTCTGGCGGCACTTGTGCCGCGCCAGGTGGCCTGATTGCACGAAGGCATGCCCACAGCGGGAACAGACAAAAGGCCTTGTTCCTGTGTGAGCAACACGCCAGTGATATGTCAGAGCGCCTGGCTGTGCAAACGCGGATTCACAACCTTCATGAGAGCAGACAAAGGGGGTTGCTCCCGTGTGCAGACGCAGGTGACGGCTCAGGGTGATTGATTGTGTGAACGGACGTCCGCAGCCGGCATGGGGACAGACAAAAGGTTTTTCTCCGGTGTGCCGACGCAGGTGTGCTTTCAGGGTGCTTGCTTGAGTGAAGGCTCGTCCACAGCTTTCATGGGGACAGGCAAAGGGTTTTTCTCCGGTGTGCAGACGCTGGTGTGCTGTCAGGTGGGCCAGTTGAGTGAACGTACGTCCACAGCCTGCATAGGGACAGACACAGGGTCTTTCTCCGGTATGGATGCGAAAGTGTACATTGAGGTCTGCCCTGCGTGTGGACCGGTGGTGACACCCCTCTTGCGAGCAGGCGAAGCGTTTGGCATGGACGGAGACACAAGACCGGACATGTCGTCGTGGCAGGCCCGGGCCTCCGGCCATCGCTGCCGGGGCGCGGCACGGTTCCGGTTCTGTGTGTGACCTGGTGATGGTAACTGAGTCCATGGGAAGCCTGAATGCTCGACACTGGGGGGTTGGACAACAGTTACACTCTTGTGTGACGCCCGGCGGCTGACAGGCCGGTCAGCTGTTCTGTTCAGCCGCAAGGCCAGAACCTGAGCCCGGCAACGACAATGGCCTCAACGCGCCGCATCCCAGGTTTCACTATTGGCCATTCGCCGGTGAGATCAACGCCTGCCAGACAGCCTTGTCGTCATCCTTGAGAAGTGCTGCCAGAACATCCTGGTCAAATGCATTTGTACTGATCAATGACACCCAGTCTCCGGAGATATTTTCATCGGCGCACCATGCTGACCAGTCGGCCATGACGCTTCCCGTCAAGGACGGCGCTGAAGGGAGCAGGTTCAGTCCCGGCGATCGCTGTGCTTCCCTGTCTGATGGCACCTGGCTCCGGTCGAAACGCTCACAGGCACCGGAGCATACTGTCGCTATGGAACGGGGGCTGTCGCTGGAAACACAGGTGCTCTGGCGTTGCCGACCAACCTCCAGATTCAAGTCCACCCGAGCCTCGAGACCGGCCGCAGTCGCAGTCGAAACAGTCGAGACAGACGAAGAGGGATACTGTGGTGTGACCGGCAGCTGTTTTCCAGCTTCAGGATGCTGAAAACCTGGCGGACTTTTCTCACAGGCAAGAGCGTGGCTGGCCGATGACCTTGCTGGCATGGAGCCGTTTGTGCCATCCTGGCGCACGCGCACAAGGGAGCCTGCTTTGGTACAGCGGCGCAAATGTCGAGCAAGGGTGCTTAGCCCTGCGAACGCACGTCCACAGCCTTCATGAAAACAGTGAACAGGTTTTTCTGCGGCATGAGCAGCACGCAGGTGATCCTGCAGCGCTCCTGATCTGGTGAACGCGCGCCCACAGCCTTCATATGCGCAGCAAAAGCTTTTCGCTGCTGAGTGAACACACAAGTGTCTTATCAGGTCAGGTGCTCGAGCGAACGAATAGCCACAGCCTTCATGGAAACAGATAAAGGGTTTTTCTCCTGAGTGAACAGTGCGCACGTGGCATCTGAGAATGCGCGCTGTTTTGAACGCATAGCCACAGCCGTCATGGAAACAGACAAAGGGTTTTGCGCCTGAGTGAGCAACACGCAAGTGATATGTCAAAGCACCGGATTGTGCGAACGCCTGCTCACAGCCTTCATGAGAACAGAAAAAGAGTGTTGCTCCGCGGTGAAAACGCAAGTGATTTGCCAGAGCGCTTGATTGTGTAAACGATTGTGCACAGCCTTGATGAGGACAGACAAAGTTTTTTTTTGCTGCGTGAGCAGCACGCCAGTGCGTTGTCAGAGCACTGGACTGTATGAACGCCTGTTGGCAGCCTTCATGAGGACAGACAAAGGGTTTGTCTCCTGAGTGAGCAGCGCGCACATGATATATCAGGGCACCTGGTTGCGCGAACGCCTGTTCACAGCCTTTATGAGTACAGACAAAGGGTTTTTTCCCGGTGTGGAGACGCAAGTGACGTGTCAGGCTACCCGATTGTGCAAACGAGCGTCCGCAGCCTTCATATGAACAGGCAAAGGGTTTCTCTCCGGTATGGACACGCAAGTGCTTTGTCAGGGAATTTGATTTTACGCTCGCATAGCCACAGCCTTCCCAGGGACAGACAAAGTTTCTTTTGCGGGCAGGGATGCGAAGGTCTGCCTTCCGGGACTTCTTTTTCCTGAATCCTTTTTCGCTGCCCTGTCGCAAGCCGGGCAACCCTGGTGGTCTTCTTCGCGCGCGGCAGAGCTCCGGTTTTCTGTGTGACCTTATACCAGGATCCATATTCATCTAAAGCCAGAATCATCAACAGTGACGCTTGGACAACAGTTGCGCCCTGGAGTGACGCCTGACAGCTGACAGGCCGGTCAGCTGTGCTGTCCAGCCGCCCGCAAGGGCCTGCGTCCTGCAACGAAAATGCAATCAATACGCTGAGTGCCTGACTTCACTATCGGCTGGAGAGATCAACGTCTGCCAGAAGGCCTTGTCGTCATCCGTGAGAAGTAATGGCGGAGCCTCCAGGTCAGATGCACTGGCGCTGAACAATGACAACCAGTCGCCGTAAAGATGTTCATCGGCGCACCATGCAGACCAGTCGGGAATGAGGCTCTGCGTTGCGGACGACGACTGTGTCCATTCAAGTTGCGCGATTGGTGACGGCGGCCAAGGGAGCAGGTTCAGTCCCGGCGATCGCTGTTCTTCCCTGTCCGCAGGGGCCAGGCTCCAGTCGCAAGGCGCACTCACGGCTGGGGATACTGTCGCGCTGGAGCGGGGGCTGTCGCTGGAAACACCGGTGCCCTGGTGCTCCAGACCAGGCGCAGGGCCCGGGTCCACCGGAACATCGGGAGCTGTCGCCGCAGCAAAGGAGGAGCGATACTGTTTTGTGACCGGCCGCTGTTTGCCCGCTTCAGCGCACTGGAAAAGGCGCGGATTTTGCCTGCGCGCAAGCCGGGGTCTGCAAGAGGTCCTTGATGCCACAGATCGGGTTGCCGGGTCCGCCTGCAAGCACTCCAAAGAGCCAGCCCTGGTGCAGAGACGCAAATGTCGAGTAAGGGCAGCTGATCGTGCGAACAACTGTCCGCAGCCGTCCCCGGGACAGACAAAGGGCTTTTCTATTGGGTGTACAGTGCGCAAGTGGCCTTGCAGGGCACTTGCCTGTGCGAACGAATGTCCACAGTCTTCATGAGAACAGACAAAGGCGTTGTTGGCGGCGTGGCGGTGCCAGTGTTTTTTCAGGAAGCTTGGTTGTACAAATGACGATCTACAGCCTTCCCAGGGACAAACAAAAGGCTTTGCCGGCAAGTGTAAATACCTGTGTTTTTTCAGGTGGTTTAATTGTACAAACGACCGTCCGCAGCCTTCCCGGGAACAGACAAAGGGTCTTTCTCCGGAATGGGTACGCCTGTGTGCTATCAAGTCGCCTGATTGTTTGAACGCTTGTCCACAGCCTTCCCAGAGACAGACAAAGGGTTTTTCTCCTGAGTGGAAACGCAAGTGCCTTGTCAGGGAGCCTGATGTTGCGGACGCATATCCGCAACCTTCCCGGGGACAGACAAAGGGTTTTTCTCCGGTGTGGAGACGCAAGTGGCTTTTCAGGGGGCCTGATTGTGTGAACGCGCGTCCACAGTCTTCCCAACAACAAACAAAGGGTTTTCCTCCGGTGTGGAGGAGGCTGTGTTTTTTCAGGTCGCCTGATTGTGCAAACGCATGAACACAGCCTTCATGAGAACAGGCAAAGCGTTTTTCTCCGGTGTGACCAGCACGCATGTGAAATGCCAGAGCGCTTGATTGTGCGAAAGCATGTCTACAACCTTCATGGGAACAGACAAAGGGTTTTTCTCCGGTGTGGAGACGCAAGTGGGTTGTCAGGGGGCTTGATGTTATAAACGAACGTCCACAGCCTTCCCAGGGACAGACAAAGGGTTTTTCTCCGGTGTGGACACGCCTGTGTATTCTCAAGTCGCTTGCTCGTTTGAACGAACGTCCACAGCCTTCATCTGGACAGCCGAAGAGCTTCTTTTCGGTGTGGACACGGCAGTGCTTCTTCGCGGCACTTGATTCTGCGCACGTATATCCACAGCCTTCCCAGGGACAGACAAAGAGTTTTGTTCCGGTGTGGAGACGCACATGGCTTGTCAGGGTGTCTGATCGTGTAAACGAACGTCCACAGTTTTCATGTGTACACCAAAAGCGTTTTCCACCGATGTGAGTGCGAAAGTGTGGCATGGGGGCACTCTCTTTTCTCAACTGCTGTTCACAGCCAGCCGGCGTGCTGGCGCACCCCGGGGTCTGGGCGGAGACAGCAGGCTGGGCTGTCTTCGCGGGGGGCCAGACCACCGGTTTCCTGCGCTGGCGTGCCGCAAGGTTCCGGTTTTCGGTGTGGTCTTGTGACGGCAAGTGTGTCCATGAGAAGCCTGAATGATCAACAGTCAGGCTTGGACAACAGTTGCACTCTTGTGTGACGCCTGGCAACTGACAGGCCGATCAGCTGAGCTGTTCAGCCGCCCGCAAGGCCCTGAGTCCTGTAATGAAAATGCACTCAGCAGGCTGAGCGCCAGGCTTCACTATTGGCCGGAGAGATCAATGCCTGCCAGAAAGCCTTGTCGTCATCCGTGAGAAGTAATGACGGAACATCCCTGTCAGAGGCACTGGCACTGAACAATGACGGCCATTCCCCGTAAAAATGTTCATCGCCGCACCATGCAGACCAGTCGGGCATGCTGCTCCCCGTTGCGGACAGCGCCTGTGTCCACTCAAGCTGCGTAATGGGTGACGGTGGTGAAGGGAGCCGGTTCAATCCCGGCGACTGCGCCTCTTGCCTGGCCGCAGGGGCCTGGCTCCGGTCGCAAGGTTCACTGACACAGCGGGCCCTCTCCAGGCTCAGGTCCATAGGCGCATCCTGGCAAGCCGCTGCTGCGCCAACAGACGAAGGAGGATGCTGTGTTGTGACCGGCCGCTGTTTGCCCGCTGCAGTGCGCTGGAAAAGGCGCGGATTTTCCCTGCGAGCCGGAGTGTGCCTGGCCGAGCCCCTTGACGGCGTCGAGCTGTTGGTACGCTCCTTGCGCGAACGCACAAAGGAGCCGGCTTTGGTACAGCAGCACAGGTGTCGATCCAGTAAAACCAACCTTGTGAACACTTGTCCACAGCCTTGAGATGGACAGGCAAAAAGAGCTGCGCCTGCGTGGGCAGCACGCCTGTGGTATGTCAGACCGCCTGATTGTCTGAATGTACGCCCACAGCCTTCAAAGGAACAGACAAAGGGCTGGTCTGTCTTGTGCACACGCAGGTGTCGTTTGAGCTGACCTGATGTTGCGGACGCATATCCACAGCCTTCGTGGGGGCAGACAAAGGTTTTTTTTCCTGAGTGGGCACGCTGGTGTTGTGTCAGATAGTTGGATCGTGAGAACGAAAATCCACAGCCCTCATGGGGACAGACAAAAGGCTTTTCTCCTGAGTGGACGCGCAAGTGTACTCTCAGATTGCCTGATGTTGCGGACGCATAGCCGCAGCCTTCCCGGGGACAGCCAAAAGGTTTTGCTCCGGTGTGCAGACGCAAATGGCTGGTCAGGGGGCCTGATTGTGCAAACGAATGCCCACAGCCTTCCCAGGGACAGACAAAGGGTTTTTCTCCGGTGTGAAGACGCCTGTGTATCCTCACGTCGTTTGATCGTTTGAACGCTTGTCCGCAGCCTTCCCAGGTACAGGCAAAGGGTTTTCCTCCTGAGTGGACACGCAAGTGCCTTGTCAGGGAGCCTGATGTTGCGGACGCATATCCGCAGCCTTGCCAGGGACAGATAAAGGGTTTTTCGCCGGTGTGCATACGCAAGTGGCTTGTCAGGGGGCCTGCTTGTGCAAACGGATGCCCACAGCCTTCCCAGGGACAGACAAAGGGTTTTTCGCCGGTGTGCAGACGCCTGTGTATTGTCAAATCGTTTGATCGGTGGAACGCTTGTCCGCAGCCTTCCCAGCGACAGACAAAGGATTTTGCTCTCGTGTGAAGATGCAAGTGGCGTGTCAGGGTGTCTGATCGTGTAAGCAAACGTCCACAGTCTTCATACGGACAGAAAAAGCGCTGTCCTCCGATGCGCGTGCGAAAGTCTGGCATGGGGCCACTCTTGTTCCTGCGCGGCTGTTCACAGCCAGCGGGCATGCTGGCGACACCCAGGACCTGAACGGCGACAGGAGGCCGGGCATGTCTTCGTGGGAGACGCAGCCCTCCGGTCTGCTGCGCTGGCGCGCCGAAAGGTTCCGGTGTTCTGCGTGAGCTTGTGATGGCAAATGTGTCCATGAGAAGCCCGAATAATCAACAGTCAAGCTTGGACAACCGTTGCACGCTTGTGTGACGCCAGGCAGCTGACAGGCCGGTCAGCCGTGCAGTTCAGCCGCCAGCAAGGGCCTGCGTCCTGCAACGAGAATGCCATCAACACGCTGAGTGCCTGGCTTCACTGGTGGCCGGAGAGATCAACGCCTGCCAGAAGCCCTTGTCGTCATCCGCAAGAAGTGATGACGGAACCTCCAGGTCAGATGCACTGGCGCCGAACAATGACAGCCAGTCCCCGTAAAGATGGTCATCGGCGCACCATGGAGACCAGTCGGGCAGGCTGCCCTGCGTTGCGGACAGCGACTGTGCCCACTCAAGCTGCGCGATGGGCGACGGCGGTGCAGGGGGCCGGTTCAGCCCCGGCGATCGCTGTTCGTCCCAGGCTGAAGGGGCCAGGCTCCGGTCGCAAGGCTCACTGACGCCGGGGGATGCTGTCGCTATGGAGCGGGGCCTGTCGCGATGCGCCGATAGACCTGAGCCTGGAGAGGGAGCTGGAGCACCAGAGCTCCGGTGTTTCCAGCGACGGCCCGCCGCTGCTGCGAAAACAGGCGCAGGAGGATGCTGTGTTGTGACTGGCTGCTGTTTACCCGCTTCCGTACGCTGGAAAAGGGGCGCTTTTTTCCTGCGAGCCAGAGCGAGCCTGGCCGAGACCCTTGATGGCGTGGCGCTGTTGGTACGCTGCTTGCGCAAACGCACAAAGGAGCCTGCCTTGGTGCAGGAGCGCACATGTTGAGCCAGCAAATCTCGCCTTGTGAACGCTTGTCCACAGCCTTCAAAGGAACAGGCGAAAGGTTTTTCTGCGGTATGGACGCGCAAGTGTTTTTCCCGGCCGCTTGCTCGTACAAACCCTTTGCCACAACCCTCGTGTGGACAAACAAAAGGCCTTTCTTTGGTATGGACGCATAAATGTCTTTTCAGCTCACTTGATCGCGCAAACGAATGTCCACAGTTTTCACAGGGACAAAAAAAAGGCCTTTCTCCTGAGTGAGCAGTACTCAAGTGATATCGCAGGGCACTGGATTGTGCAAACGCATGCTCACAGCCTTTATGGGAGCAGACAAAGGGTTTTTCTCCGGTGTGGATACGCAGGTGCGTTATCAGGGGGCTTGGTTGTGCAAACGCACGTCCACAGCCTTCAACAGAACAAACAAAGGGTTTTTCTCCGGTGTGCGTACGCCTGTGTACTGCCAGGTAGGCTGATCGTGTGAACGCTTGTGCACAGCCTTCATGGGAGCAGACAAAGCGTTTTTCTCGCAAGTGGACGCGCCAGTGTCTTTTGCAAGTGCCGCCTTGTGCAAACGAACGTCCACAGCCCTCCCAGGAACAGACAAAGAGTTTTGCCCCAATGTGCAAACGCCTGTGTGTTATCAGATGGTCTGGTCGTTTGAACGCTTTTCCACAGCCTTCCCAGGAGCAGACAAAGGGTTTTTCTTCCGAATGCACACACAAGTGTCGTTGTCGATGGCTTGCTCGTACAAATTCTTGTCCACAGCCTTCATACGGACAGCAAAAGCGTTTTCCTCCGATGTGAGTGCGACAGTGTCGCATGGGGCCACTCTTTTTCCTGAAAGGCTGTTCACAGCCAGCGGGCCTGCTGGCAAGACCCGGGACCTGAGCGGAGACAAGAGGCCGGGCATGTCTTCGTGGGAGGCCCAGACCACCGGCCTCCTGCGCTGGCACGCCCAAAGGTTCCGGTTTTCTGTGTGAGCTTGTGATGGCAAATGTGTCCATGAAAAGCCTGAATGATCAACAGTGCCGTTTGGACAACCCTTGCCCTCTTGTGTGACGCCTGGCAGCTGACAGGCCAGTCAGCTGCGCTGTTCAGCCGCCAGCAAGGGTCTGCATCCTGTAGCGAAAACAAGCCAACGCGCTGAGCGTCCGGCTTTACTGTTCGCCATGCGCCGGAGAGACCAACGCTCGCCAGAAGGCCCTGTCGTCATCCGTGAGAAGTAATGACGGAACCTCCAGATCAGAGGCACTGGTGCTGAACAATGGTAGCCAGTCCTCGCCAGGATACTCCTGGGCTAACCACGGAGACCAGTCGGGCACCATGCCCTCCGTTGCGGACGGCGACTGTTCCCAC